>JBITAF010000124.1:0-16155 GCA_044440025.1 Phycisphaerales bacterium JB060
ATCGACCTGACCGGCGGCGACGTGGCCGAGCCCATCTTCTGGGGCCGGGCCGACTACAGGCTGGGCGCCGTGTTCTGCAGCTACCGCACCCAGACCGACGCCTGCCGCGTCGAGCTGGTGTTCTACAGCACCCACCTCCACGAGATCTGGCGCGACTCCATCGGCGGCGAGGCCTTCGTGCGCACCCTCCAGGTCATCGACGGCCAGCGCCGCTGGGGCCTCCGGGTCACCTCGGACTTCATCCCCTCGTCCACCAAGTACGCCCGCGTCGAGATCATCGCCGACAACGCCGCGATCAACCACGACGGCTACGTCGACAAGATCGAGTTCTCGGTGGTCCCCAACGAGCCGGGCGGCTTCTCCATCCTCGAGCCCCACGGCGCCTTCGCCCACGGGCCCATCGACATCCGCTGGGAGGGCGCCCCCGCCGCCGATCACTACGAGCTGACCATCGCCGACAACCCCGATATGGAAGATCCGGCCCTGGAGCTGACCACCGACGACCCCCAGGCCACCGTCGGCCCGGGCACCGACCACCCCCTGGCCCCCGGCACGTGGTACGCCCGCGTGGTGGCCACCAACGACGAGGGCCCCACCACGGCCGACAACGGCCCGGCCCGCTTTGCCATCCTCAACCCCTGCCCGGCGGACTTCGACGGCGACGGCGCGCTGACCATCTTCGACTTCCTGTCCTTCCAGAACGCGTTCGACGCCGGCTGCCCGTAGGGCCCGGTGGCCCCCGGCCGCGCGCGAGAAAGCAGGCCGCACGTGCGGCCCGCGTTTGTATGTGTGGTGCTGGTGGGCGTCCGCCCGAGCCCGGTGCGCCCTCAGGCGGCCCCGGTGTCGGCCGAGCCGCCCTCCTCGGGCTCGGCCGGCTGGGGGATCGCCGGCTGCGTGGAGAGCTGCCCGTCGGTGCCGTAGTACACCGTCGAGGCGTCGCTCCACTCGCCCGCGTTGCCGTTGGTGCGGCGCGCGCGGACCCGGTAACTGACGCTCGCCACGCCGCGGGGCACGTCGGTGTCCTCGAAGCGCTTGGTGTCCTCGGCCAGCCCCACGAACGTCCAGGGCGACACAACATTGCCCAGGGTCGTCTCGCGGCGCTGCACCTCGTAGACGCACCCCCCGCCGCTGCGCAGCTTGAAGCCGAACAGCACGTTGCCCCCCGGGCGGACCCGGGTGGTCACGGCGGTGGCCGCGGGCGGCGCGGGCCGCTCGCTGGGCGTCTTGGGCTCGGGCAGGCCGGCGCGTGCGTACACGTCCGGGTCGCCCGTGCTCTTGGCGTGCGAATCGATCGAGTCGAACATGCTGCCCAGCTGCGACTTGATCGCCCCGAAGGACGTGTCCTTCTGGTCGACCGCCGAGCGGTAGGCGGTGCGCTTCGACTTGGCCGAAGCGAGCTTGGTTTCCCCCTCGGTCACGAGCGCCGCCAGCTCCTGGATCTGCTCGACCGTGACGCCGATGTCCGGCGGGCCGCTCTGGCCCCCCTCCCACAGCGTCACGTGCTCGCGTGCCCAGAAGATGAAGGCGTCGTCCCCGAGGGGATATTTGGTGCTCATCGGAGCGTTCCTTCCCGCGGCCATCGGGCCGCATTCGAACCCGGCCGCGCCGCGGCACCCGCCGCTGTCGCCCGCCCGATGTCCTGGTGATCGAGCGGATCCCAGGGCGGGTTGAATCGATTTTGACCGGTTCGCGGATATTTGTGTTTCGAACGCCCGAAGGTCCCAGAACGCGCCGGATCCGGGCCGCGTTCTTATGTTCGGTTCTTACAAGGAAAAACGGCTCTCACGGCTCGTGAGGGCCGGCGACGTCCGCGAAACACCAAACAAAACTAAGTCAAAAGGACCGCATCACGACGTGATGACGCCCCATCACGGCGCGATCGAGCCCCATGACCGCGCGATGGAGGCCCATGACGGCGCGATCGAGCCCCATGACGGCGCGACCGGGCGCGAGCACGCCATGATCGGGCCCCATGACCGCGCGACCGGGCACGATCACGCCACGACCGGGACCCATCACGACCCGACCGGCCCCCCCAGCGGCGCGGCGGCGCTCGGGCGGGCCGCGACGGCGGGCCAGAGAACCCTTGCGTGCGGCGGCAACTTCTGGTATGCTGGTCTGCAGAAGGAGACACCCGTGCGCCACATTCCGAGAACACCCACCATCGCGCTCGCCTGCGGCCTGGCCGCGTGCGTGCCCGCCCGCGGGGCCCATGCCCAGGGCGATCCGCTAGGCGAGCCGTTCCCGCGAAGGTTCGAGCTTCTCGACCTGTTTCCCCCCAGCGGCGATGGCTCGCTGGGGGTGGTCCTGACGGGCAGGGCCGCGCGCGACGCCACCGGGTTCGACGTGGCCAACGCCGGAGATATCAACGGGGATGGGATCGACGACCTCATCATCGGCGCGAACCAGAGGCGCGATTATCCACCCGGCGGCCAGGGGCCCGGCGTCGCGTACGTGCTGTTCGGGCGTCGCGGCGCCCCCGCATTGCCGGCGATGATCGACCTGGCGACGCTCGACGCGGACGAGGGCTTTCGCATCTCGATCGGCGAGCCCCAGGCCGCGTTGGGCATGAGCGTCTCGGGCGCGGGCGACGTGAACGGCGACGGCCTGGACGACGTCGTGATCGGCGCCGGGGGGAGCGGCTACTACGGGAGCAACCCCGACGGCGCAGCGTTCGTGATCTTCGGCCGCGGCGCCGGGGCGAGCCCGCCCATCCCGGCCGTGCTCGACGTGGACACCCAGGACGGCGCGAATGGATTCCGGCTCCGGGCCGCGTGCTGCGAATCGCTGGGCTCGAACGTGTCGGGCATCGGTGACGTCAACGGGGATGGCGTGGACGACCTGGCCGTGGGCGCCCCGACGTCGATGCCAAGGGGCGTGCGCTTCGCCGGGTCAACCTATGTCGTGTACGGCCGATCGCTGCTCGAGGGCGAGACCTTCGAGTCCGTGGTGTCCGTTGACGCGCTCGGGGCGGCCGGCCAGGGCTTTCGGTTCGACGGCCAAGTGCAACGCTCGGGGATCGGCGGCGGGGCCGCCCCCGCCGGAGACCTGAACGGCGATGGCTTCGACGACGTGATCTTCGGGGCCCCCGGCGAGTTGCGCCAGCAGTATTGCTACACGACATACATGTGCTCGACGTTCGGGTCCGGGCGGGCCTACGTGCTCTTCGGGCGCGACGGGGCGACCGCCCCGTTCCCCCCGGTGCTGCGGCCCATGGATCTCGACGGCGTCAACGGCTTTCGCATGCAGAGCGGCGAGTTCGATGCCCGGCTTGGCTCGGCCCTGGCCGGCATCGGAGACGTCAACGGGGACGACCTGGACGATGTGGCCGTGGGCTCGCCGGGGACGAGCTTCGATCCCTTCGGTTTTCCCAGCGACGACTACGGCGAGATCCATGTGATCTTCGGTCGCCGTGGCCCGTCCCCGTTCGGGGCGTCGCTGGACGTCGACTCGGTCATCGGCGCCGGGGGCTTCCGGATCCGAGGAAACTCCGGAAACGGTGGATGCGGTGGAAGACTCGCGGCGCTCGGGGACCTCAACAACGATGGGTTTGACGACTTCGCGTTCGCGAGCGCCGGGACCAGATTCACGATCCGCGGCACCGTGGGCGTGGTCTACGGTCGCGACGCGATCAGCGACCCCTTCCCGGCGGATTTCGGGGAGTTCGAACTCGATGGGGCGCTCGGTTTCCTCCTGCTCGGCGCGAGCGACCAGAGCAACGCGGGGAGGGGGCTGGGCGGCGGCGGCGACCACAACGCCGATGGCGTGCCCGACCTGCTCATCGGGGCGCCGTACGCCGACCCCACCGGCCGCCCGGTCGCCGGCGAGGTCTACGTCGTCTACGGGCGCGGGGCCTGCCCGGCCGACCTGGACGGCGACGGCGTGCTGACCCTCCTCGACTTCCTGGCCTTCCAGAACCTCTTCGACGCCGGCGACCCCATCGCCGACTTCGACGGCGACGGCGAGCTGACCCTCTTCGACTTCCTGGCCTTCCAGAACGCCTTCGACGCGGGCTGCCCGTAGGCGAACGCGGGCTCAGGGATCAGCCGGCACAGGCTCGGCGCCATCCTCGGCCTCGAACGCGTGCTCGAGCACGTCGGGGATGATCTGGACCTGCGTGGTGAACACCAGCGGCAGGTTCTGATCGCGCACGTCGTAGCGGTCCTCGACGAAGAACGCCGTGTAGCCGGCCTGGGGCTTCTCGATCCTGACGTGGTACCGGCCCGCGTGCTCGCCGTCCTCTTCTGGCGTGAGCATCCGCATCCTGAAGGGCTTGCCGACGACCTCCTCGCGAAAGTCGCGCGCGTCGGGGTTGGTCGCCTGCCAGAGCGTGAGCCGGCGCAGCGTGACGCGGTCGTCGGGGATCCGCACGTCCATCACCCACTCGACGGCGTCGCCGGTGTCCTCGAGGACCTCGACCTCCAGCTCGGGCAGCTCGACCTGGTTGAGGAAGGCCTCGTAGAAGCCGATGGCGCTGAAGATCGCGTCGCCGCTGCGGTCGATGGCGTGGTCCCAGTTGGGCACGACGCGGAGCTTCGTGACGCCGGGCAGGTCGCCGATCCAGTAGCGCGGCGTGTCGGGCAGGAAGTACTGGTCGCCGCTGGTGTTCAGGATGAACTTGGGCATGGTCAGCCGGTCGCGGAACAGGTACGGGTCGACGATCCGCCGCAGGCGCTCGCCGAAGGGCGTGTCGAGCTGCTGCATGAGGTTCCGCCCCGCGTAGTCGCCGATGGCCGGGGCGAAGAAGCCGTAGGCCCCGTAGTGGTGGCGCATGGTCGCGGGCAGGTTCAGCGTGTCGATGACCATCGGGATGATGGCCTCGACGCGGTCGTCCACGGCGGCGGTGAGCCAGGTCGTCCACCCGCGCTTGCTGCCGCCCGAGACCACGAAGCCGCCGATGTCGTGCCCGCCGGCCTCCTCGGTCCGGGCGAAGGCCTGCAGGGCGTCCATCGCCGCGACGACCGACTCGACCATCGCCAGGTGGATGATCCAGCCGTCGTCGCCGGTCCGCTTGGCGACCACCCAGCTCTCGGCCAGCAGGTCGTCCTCGTAGCGGGGCTCGCCCAGCTCGCCGTCGGGCCCGGGCAATGCCAGGGGCTGGTTTGGCACGTTGGGCACCGCCGCGACGATGGTGCCCGTCGCCTGGGCGATGATCCAGAGCTCCTCCTGCAGGCGCCCGGGCGGGCCGCTCGGCCGGCTGCCGCCGCCGACCAGCAAGAGGGCCGTGTCGTGCTCGACCTCGTCTGGCACCACCACCTGCACCATGTGCGTCCACGTTGGGTGGCTGGTTTGCCCTTCGGCCCGCCACCGCTGGCTGGTCAGGTCGATGGCAAAGCCGGTCAGGTGCTCGCGCCCGGCGGCGCCGGCGTAGGCCCTGGCGACCTTCCAGGCGAAGGCGTCGTCGCGCTGCTGGGTGTAGCGGTCCAGCGGCGAGCGTCCGGGCTCGATGGTCGCCTGGCCGTGCGCCCGCGCGCAGGCCGACATCGGCAGCAGGCAGAGCAGGAGCAGGACGGCGGCGCGCAGCGTCTGGGGCATGGCCGATGCTAGCGCGAGGCGAAACGGGCCGGACTACCCCAGGCCGGACCGGATTTGACCGCGGCCCGCGGGCCTAATAAGTTCCCCGGACCCCGACCCGTTCGAGAACCGGTGGCAGGACGCCCGCAGCGCGGAGGCACGCATGTCGTTGCACGCGGAAACCGTACGCAGGCTCGACGAGGAGAACATCGAGTTCCTGCTGCTCCAGTTCGTGGACCTCACCGGCGCGGCCAAGGGCAAGCTGGTGCCCCGCGCGACCTTCGACGCCGTCGCGTCCGGGGGCGTGGGCTTCGCCGGCGCCGCCGTCCGGGGGCTTGGCCAGGGCCCCCACAGCCCCGACGTGATCGCCATCCCGGACCTGCGCACCTACAGCCGCCTGCCGTGGAAGCCCAACACGGTGCGCTTCGCGTGCAGCCTGTCGGTGGATGGCCGGCCCCACCCCTGGTGCTCGCGGGCGCGGCTCGAGCGGTCCCTCTCCCGCCTGGCCGACCGGGGCATGCGCCTGAACGTGGGCTTCGAGCCCGAGTTCTTCCTCGTGCGCCGCCGCCGCTGGCGCATCGAGCCCTGGGACCCATGCGGCGTGGACACCCTCGACAAGCCCGCCTACGACGTGCGCTCGATGTCGCCGGCGATGGACTACCTCCAGTCGATCTTCGACGCCCTGGGCGAGCTGGGCTGGGACGCCTACCAGGCCGACCACGAGGACGCCAACAGCCAGTTCGAGATCAACTTCGGGTACTGCGACGCGCTCCAGGCGGCCGACCGCGTCGTGTTCTTCCGGCTCCTGGCCGCCGAGCTGGCCAAGCCGCTTGGCGCGACCGCCACCTTCATGCCCAAGCCCTTCGCCGACCTCACCGGGAGCGGCCTGCACGCGCACCTGCACGTGGCCGACGGCGATGGGACCAACCTGTTCATCGACGAGAACGACGAGCGGAGGCTCGGCTGCTCACCGCTTGCCTACGCCTACATCGAGGCCGCGCTGCGCCACGCGCCGGGGCTCTGCGCCCTGACCTCTCCCACGGTGAACTGCTACAAGAGGCTGGGCCCCAACGCCCACACGCCCCCCACACGCTCGGGGCAGTCCTGGTCCCCCTTCAGCGCCACCTTCGGCGGCAACAATCGTTCGCACATGATCCGAATCGCCGGGCCGGGAAATCTCGAGGATCGCTCGGTGTCCTCGGCGTGCAATCCGTATCTCGCGCTCATCGCCTACGCCAGGCTCGCCGAGCTGGCCGCCGACACCCCCGCCGCGGCCACCGAGCCCAACCACGCGAACGCCTACGAGCAGCCCGACCTGCCGCCCCTCCCCGCCACGCTGGCCCACGCCGTCTCGGCCCTCGAACAGGACGGCGAGCTGACCGACGCGCTGGGCGAGCTCGCCGCGGAGTTCGTCTCGCTCAAGTCCGCCGAGTGGCTCGCATCGCATGGCCACATTTCCTCGTGGGAGCGATCGCGGTATCTCACCGCACTGTAACCGTCGATGCGCCGCATCCTGTTCGTCAGTGAGTTCGCCAGCGACGCCGACTGGCACTTCCAGCAGCTCGCGCCCGCGCTCGCCCGGCTCCCAGAGCCCATTGAGTGCGTGCCGGTGCGTGGCATCTCGGCCAACCGCACCGGCGGCGGGCTGAGCCCGCGGCGAATCTGGAACGGCGCGTCGGTATACGCGAAGCTCCCGTTCGCGTTGATGCGTCAGCATCCGCAAGCCATCTTCTGCATCACCACACCCCCGGGCATCCAGCTCTGGTGCACGCTGCTCGGCCGCCTGACCCGAACGCCCGTGATCTGCTGGATGATGGACTACCACCCCGAGATCGAGGCACGACTGATACAGGCGAGCAAGGTCGGACGGTCGCTCGCCCGAGTGCTCCGCTGGCTCGACCGACGCAGCCTTCGACGCTGCCACGGCATTATCACGCTCGACGAGGCGATGGCCAGCATCTGCCGGGATCGCGCCCCCCGGGCCAACGTGGAGACCTTCCCCCCATGGCCAGAATCGAAGCTCCAGGGGCTCGATCCCGCGGCCGAGCCGGGCCCCGACGGCCCACTGCATCTGCTGCACGTCGGCTCGCTCGGTCGCGCCCATGACCCGGCGGTGCTCGGACAACTCTTGCATACGGTCCCGGATCGCTGCCGGCTGACCCTGCTCGGGGCCGACGACCGCACGCAACGCGCCTTCCGAGAACTCGCCGAGAAATCTCCGGTCGATCTGAGCATCTCGGGCCACCTGCCCAGCCACGAGTTCGCGCGAACGCTCCGTGAGAGCGGTGCTCACTACGGCATCGTGCTGCTCCGCGACCTCTACGCCGGACTGGTCAGCCCGAGCAAGTTCACCGCCTACGTGGCAGCTTCTATCCCCCTGCTCTATATTGGACCACCGGGCACCACCGCCCACGCGCTGTGCATTGACCACAGCGCCGGTGTGGTCTTGACGAATCAGGCGGGCCAAGCCGAGTTTATCGCGGCCGCCGAGCAACTCCTGGATCCCCAAGCCCGTATGAAAACCCGAGTCGGCATGCGTGATGCACGCCGGTGGCTCGCTCAACACGACGCGGCCGCGTTCTCACGACTGATTGCCTCGATGTTGCCCCCAGAGAAGACCTAGGGAGAGACGTATGTGCGGCATCGCCGGTGTCATCAACTGCCCCCCCGTTCGCCGCGAAGACGTCCAACGCATGGTGTGCGCCGTGGAGCATCGAGGGCCAGACGAGAACGGCGTGCACGTCGCCAGCCGATGCACCATCGGCCACGCACGCCTGGCGGTCGTCGACCCCGTCAACGGTGGCCAGCCCATGTGCAACCACGACGGCACCGTCTGGGTGGTCTTCAATGGCGAGATCTATAACTTTGTCGAACTCCGCGAAGAACTGCGTGCCAAGGGTTACCACTTCAGGTCTCGTTGTGATACCGAGGTGCTCGTCCATCTCTGGCGAGAGCTTGGTCCCGACATGCTTGCTCGGCTCAACGGCATGTTCTCATTCTTCATCTGGGACGAGTCACAGGATCGCGGCATGCTCGCCCGAGACCGTGTGGGCATCAAGCCCTGCTACCTCATGCCCTACAAGGGCGGTCTGGCATTCTGCAGCGAGATCAAGGGCCTGCTTACGCTCCCAGAAGCATCACGGGCCATCCATCCCGATGCATTCGTCAAGACCCTCGCATTCAACTATTGCCCGACCGAGCAGACGTGCTTCGACGCGATCACACATATGCCACCGGGCACATACATCCTCTTCGAGGGTAACCGCCAGTACGAACCTCGCACGTACTGGTCATGGCCATTCGAGGACGACCGGCACGATGCGAGCCACGAGGAGTTCGCGGCCCTGCTCGATGATGCCGCCCGCATGCAGTTACGCTTCGATGTCCCCGGCGGGTTCCTCCTGAGCGGAGGCGTAGACTCGGCGGTGGTCGCCCATCACGTCCTCGCCAGAGAGCCCTCCAAGGACCTAATCGCCCTCTCGCTGAACATCGAAGAACCCGGTTTCGGCGAGTTCGATCACGCCTGTGACGTTGGGAGGGCACTCGGCATAACACCGACGCCAGTCTCTGTCACGCCCGATCTGATCGCCGAGAACGCCGTCAACGCCGTACGCCACGCCGAGCAACCCCACGGCGACTTCTCATTCATCCTGTTCTATCTACTATGCAGGCACGCCCACGAGGCAGGGCGCATCGTGCTGTTCAGCGGCGACGGCCCAGACGAGGTTACCCTTGGCTTCCGACATAATGCCGAGTTCTGCAGCAACGACCCGCTGGACGAAACCTGGACCGAGCGGTACGAGCCGATCCTGCGATATACAACCAACGCCCACCTGCATCGACTGCTCCAGCCCGACTTGCTCGCACATTGCGGCGAGGCGTCAGCAGCGTTTTACGACGCGCTGGCGCCCTGGTCCACGCTCTCGCCACCCGAGCAGATAGCCGCGTACGAATGCACACGGCTCATGCAAATGAACTCATTCCCCAAAGGCGACCGCATGGGCGCTCGCTGGGCCACCGAGGGCCGCTCGCTGTTCCTCGACCACCGCGTGCTCGAACTCTTCGCGCGACTACCAATCGAGTCCAGGATCAGCGGCGGCATCAGTAAACGCTACCTCAAGCGGTATGCGGCGACGCTGCCGCTGGGTGTCGATTTCCTGCGTCCCAAGACGATGCCGACCACCCCGATCGGCGAGTGGCTGAAGGGACCGCTCTATGGGTGGGCTCGTGACATCATCGGCAGGAGCAATGACTCGGTCTTTCAGAAAAAGGCCTTGGCAATGATGCTCGACGAGCATCGTGCAGGACAGCATAATCACACGCGCCCCCTGCGCGTGGCCATCATGGCCGCAATCTGGCTCGAGAGCTTCAACATCAACCTTTGAATGAATCCCTCGACGCCCGATCGATCTCCTCGCGCAGCATGTCCCAGTGCAAATGGCCCTCGCTGGCAGTCCGCGCACCCAGCCCCGCCGCCACCGCCCTTACGCGCTGGACCTCCGCGCCAAGGTCCACTACTTGCCGAATCTGCTCGATCCCGTCGGCTCCCTCCCGGAAAGCCCGAGACAAGATCACGCGGGACGCGCCGCGTCGCAGGTACTCCCCCAGCAGCAGTTCGGCCGAAACTCGCCCTGTCCCGATTCGACCGATGCCCCCAATCCCAAACGGCTTACCGCTCCTGCTCAGCGCCTCGCACAGGCGATCAAAACGCCTATCGAGCATCGCACGAAACAGGAAATCCTCGCCAAAGCTCAGGGCAAGATCGTTCAGGCCCACGTACGCCTCACCGACGCCCTCGACTGACATCACCTCTTGGGCTATCGCAGCCGCCTCGGCTGTCTCGAACAACGGCACGACCACGGCACGGCCGTCGGTCGCCTCGCACACCCGCTCGATCTCATCGCGTGTCCTGAACATCGGCACCATCACGAAGTCAGCACCCGCGGCGATGCTCGCCTCGACTTCGTCGACACTGCCCGCCCAAGGCCCATTGATTCGCACCAACAGCCCGCCCTTGGGCACGACCTGGCGGATACGGCCTACGTCCTCAAGCTGCGCACTCGAGAGGTACATGCCTCGCCCCTCTTGCCGATCGGCCTTCCCCCTGGTCTCCAGGTCGACGAACACACGATCGACACCGCTCGCGATCGCGAAGCCCGCCACCTCGGGGGCGCTGGTGACCATGAGCAGCACCAGCCTCACGCTGGCACCCCGACGGCATCAACTTCGGCTCGCTCCTCCGGGTGAAGCGGCGAGATCAGATTGCCATTCTCCCTGGCCTGCACGGCAGACTTGATGCCAACGATCGCGCACGCGCCAGGCAGGGTGTCCAGCAGCCAACGGATCGCCACCTGCGATACCGCCACGCCTCTTGCCAGAGCAATCGGCCGCATCGCATCCAGCAGCGCCATTGCCATGCTCAGTGTTGGCTCCTGAAACAGCGCGCTCCGCTGACGCACGTCCGTTCCCTCGAAGCGGCTGCTCCTGTTGTATCCGCCAGCCAGTAGTCCCTGCCCCAGCACGTTGTAACACAATGGTGTCGCGCCACACGCCGCGTGCGTCCGACGGAGAAGTTCGAACGCCCCTCGCTGGAGAAGGTTCGCCGGCATCTGCAAGCTCACCAGTTGCGTCACACCTGCCGCCTTCTCAACCTCACAACTCGTAAAGTTACATACGCCGATGTGCCGCAGCTTCCCACGCTCACGGCAACGCACCAATGCGGCCACCGCATCGGCCACAGGCGTCTTGCCGTCGGGCCAGTGGATCTGCACCACATCGAGCACGTCCCGACGCAGCCGGCGCAGGCTCTCCTCGATCGAACGCTCAATCACTTCTGGACGTATATCGCGCCACGTCCGCCGGCCTTCGTCCCAGCACAGGCCAACCTTGGTCGCCACGGTAACGCCCTCTTCAGCGGCGATCGTCTCGCCAACGATCGTCTCGGCTCGACCCAACCCATACACGTTGGCAACGTCGACAAACGTCACGCCCGTATCCAGTGCCGCTCGAAGCGCAGCCGCGGCCTGATCCCGATCCACGGGACCATAATCATGCCCCGCGATGCCAGCGCACCCGAATCCGACACGAGAGATCCTCGGGCCACCGCCACCGAGAGTTACCGATTCCAAGCCGCCGCCTTCCGAGACGGACGCCGGCCCAGCCCGACCAGAGCCACGCACGTGCCGGCCATGATCTTCAGATCACCGCGGGTCGACTGATCACGCACGTAGGCCTCGCGCAGGCGGATCTTCGTCGGCACGACCTCGCTGTCATAGGTGCCCTGGGGGTCCAGTCCTGCCAGCCGTTCGTCCAGATCGATGTACACAATTGACGCGTAGTCGGTCAACCCAGGCCTCACCGGCAGCGGCTTGGCTTCCAAAGTCGAGCCCACCGGCTCGGGCCGGGGACCAACCAGGCTCATGTCCCCGCGCAACACGTTGACAAGTTGCGGAAGTTCGTCGAGTTTGTACCGCCTCAACAACCGGCCCACCCGCGTGATACGGTCGTGGTACGCGCCGCCGGACGGGCTTGTCTCCTCCCGCATGCTGCGAAACTTAAGCATCGTAAACGCGTGGCCATCCCGGCCTAACCGTTGCGATCGGTAGATGGCAGGACCCGGCGAATCTCTCCGCACCAGCACAACGATGATGAGCATCAACGGAGACAGAAGCACCAAGCCAGCCGAGGCAACCCCGGCATCAAGACCTCGCTTCACGGCCCGTCGGCAAACCGCGCGACCCCCTTGCCATCGGTCAAATCGCATCGGCCAACCCGCTTTCCACGCCACTCTCTGCCAGTTCCGAAGTCACACATCGCAGGCAACGTGCCGCCTCGCCCACAGACGTCTCTACCGCATCTTCCAACATCGACACGATGCGATCCATCTCCGCAGTGACGGGTCTGGGACCCTCAGCGCGGCTGATCCCCGGCGAACCGGTCGCGACGGCCCGCTCGTCATCGTTGTATAAACGCTCATCCAGCCGCTCACCGGGACGCAGACCTACCAGCGAGATCGCCTCGTCCGGATCAAGCCCAGCCATCTCGGCCATCTTGCGGGCGATGCATTCGATCCGCACAGGGCGTCCCATGTTCAACACCAGAACATCGCCTCCGTGACCAACCGTCGCCGCACGCGGCACCAGACTCGACGCCTCGGCCAGCGTCATGAAATATCGCTCCGCTCGCGGGTCGGTAACAGGCAGAGGACCGCCGCCGGCGATTTGGCGAGCGAACAGTTCGAACACGTTGCCAGAAGATTCGATCACGTTGCCAAACCGCACCGAGGTGCACGCACAGCGGCCATCCAAACTCCGCGAGCGAAGGTACATCTCGGCCAGTTTCTTGGTCCAACCCATCACCCCAACCGGCGAGACGGCTTTGTCGGTCGACACCATCACGAGCCGCTCACAGCCAGAAGTTTCGGCCGCTTCGGCCAACCGTTTTGTGCCCACCACATTGGCACGCAGTGCGGCACGCGGGTGTGTTTCGAGCATCGGCACATGCTTGTATGCCGCCGCGTGCAGCACAACGTTCGGGCGATACTGATCAAACACGTGCTGAACGAACGGACCATCGGCGATGTCGCCCAGACATATCTCCGACCGAACAGCATACCCCTCAAGGGCTCGTTCAAGCCGGAACTGGCCAGCCTCGCACATGTCTAGCAGGATGAGCCGCTCCACCCCGCTGCCGGCCAGCCGACGGGCAATCGCCCCGCCGATGCTACCAGCGCTACCGGTCACCAGCACGGTACGGCCAGCCAGCGGCTCGAGCCCGGACGGCTGCGCAGCCTCGGCTTGCACCCCCAAGCCCCGCCAACGCAACACCTGTTTGCAGATCTGGTCGCTGATCGGGTCCATACCGCAGCCCCCGGCCCCCAGTCAGCGGGCGCCAACGCTCGAACATACCACAGGTTTCTCGGGCTGGCCAGGGAAAAGCCCCACGCACCTGAGCGATCCTTCCTGCCCACCGAGCCACGCTGCGAACGAATGTAGGGTCCGCCCACAAGCCTGGCCCATGGCCCTGGCCAGTGGTCATGCCCGGTGTGGCTCAGCAAGTAATCGAGAACCTCGGAAAGCCTGTTCGGACGGGCAAGGCTCATTCCTCCAATCTCGAAGTCTGGAAGGTTGCTGAGCCTCAGAAAAAGAGTTCCCCATCGCCGATGTTAAGTGTACGTTACTCTAACGACGACGCGGATACTGATCGGTGGCTCGATTCAGCCCGGCGGATAGCGGCTCGGGAAACAACGTCGTCATAGCCAAGCGACTCATTCAGTTCCGGCCCGCCATGACGCTCGAACCATGCCTCGGCATCGTCGGACCAGTAACCCAACTCGTCCGGCGGGACACGGGTGAGCGTGTCCTGCCCGCGGGCCCGCTCGATAGCCGCTGCCGCATCGCGCTCGGGAGTGTCGAGCCAGCCGATGAGTCGCCCCACACCCCCCGGCCGGCGCAACTCGCGGAAGTCCAGCGTCAGATCGGCGTGCCATCGCCAATCGACGGTGTTCCGGGCGCGGTGAATCACGATGTCGTGGTGCTCCATATAGCCCAGCAGCCGCTCGCGCGGGTCATCGATGCGCGTCCAGCCGCGGGTGTCCCGCCCGGTATACGCCTCGAAACGCATGGCAGACACGATGGCCTCGCGCAGTTCCCGCACCAGATAGACGACGCGGCAGCCCGCCAGCGCAGCCCGCTCGCGCTCGCCGCAGTGCACGTGGCCCACGGCGAAGCCGCCGGGCCCCGCATCGCCGGGGAAAGCCTCGATAGGGTGCTCCACTTCCTTGGGCATCGCGCGGCTTCCATCCTTGTAGTACGCCTGCGCATAGTCGTGGTAGTGGTCGGGGTACACGTGCCGCCGAAGATCCCGCAGGCCGAGCTCGCGCAGCAGGGCGGCCATGAAGTAGGTGCCCGCCTTGGGCACGGTCGTGATGAAGACCGGACGATCCATGGCGCTTCAGCCCTCTTCCTTCTTGAAGATCAAGAGGTAGTTAAACCCCCGGATGAAGAAGTTGTCCTTCGCCGCGGCCATGTGCCGGTTGCCCTGGCGCAGCTTCGCGTTCCGCCGCACCACGCACACGATGTCCACCGGGCGGAAGTTCTCGCGTAGCATGGCAAACAGCTCGAAGCCGATGGGCATGAAGTTGCCCCCGGCCTGCCCCTTCTGCTTGCGCCACGAGTCGCTGACATAGACGGCCATGTACCGCCGGTCTCTCAGGACTCGGTACACCTCGTCGAAGACCCCCGCCATCGCCTCGTAGTACGCCGCCTCGCTCGAGTCGAGCTTGCCGATGCAGTCCGGGTGGTTGCTGTAGTCGATGTGGGTCGAATAGGGCGGGTCGAGGAACACGAAGTCGATCGTCGCGTCCTTCACCGGCAGCTCACGCGCGTCGCTCTGCCTGATGTCCGGGCGGCTGGGCGCCAGGTCGTAGCCGACGCCCGTGCGCCCCATGTCCGTGCACACGTCCAGCGTCGTGCCGCCCCCGCACATCGGGTCGAGCACCACGTCGCCCTCGCGTGTGTACCTGTCCAGCAGCTGCCAGATCACCCAACTCGGCGTGCCGCCGGTGTACGTCTTGTCGCCCTGGACGGTCTTGGCGCCATCGTAGTGCTGGCTGGGGTAGGCCCACAAGGTCGTGGTCATGGGACGCATGGGCGGGCGCTTGCCCGGGCGCACCTTGGGGTCGCCGGCGACGTCCTGCCATCTGGGTGGACCCGGCTTGGCCTTCTGCGGGCCTCGCTCGCTCATGAGGACGCGTCCTGGGCGATCAGCTCGAGCAGCTTCTGCTCGGTCTCGTCGAGCGACAGCTCGCTCCGCGCGCCGGCGGCGCGGATGTGCCCGCCCCCGCCGAACGCGCCGGCGAGCTTGGCGACGTCCGGGCCGCCCACCTTGCTCCGCATGCTGATCTTCACGCGCTGCTTGCCGTCGCCCTCGGGCGGCAGCTCGACCAGCACGATCGCCACGCGCACGCTCTTGACCGCCAGGGCCGGGTCGGCAAAGCCGCTCGTCATGCCCACGCTCGCGCCGATGCTGGTGATGTCCTCGGCGTGCACCCGCACGACCGCCACGCCCAGGTCCTCGTGCAACGAGAGCGAGCCCAGCGCCTTGCTCATGAGCTTCAGGCGCTGGATGGGGTCGCTGAGCATCGTCATCTTCACGAGCCTTGGATGCTCGGCCCCGGCCTGGACCAGGTCGGCCGCTAAACGCAGCACGTGGGGCGTCACGCTGGGATGGCGGAACCAGCCGGTGTCCGTGCCCAGCCCGAGCATGAGCGGCTCGGCGATGTCCACCGGCAGGTCGCTGGCGTGCTCGATCCCCAGCAGCAGCGTGCAGACCTCGGCGGCCATCTCGCACGCCGCGGCGGCGTCGCTGTCGATCACACGGGTCTCTGACAGTTCCGGCGAGCCGCTGCGGTGGTGGTCCAGCACGGCCACCCGGTCCGCCTTGCCCGCGATCCAGGGCTTATACGGCT
The DNA here is from genome assembly GCA_044440025.1 of Phycisphaerales bacterium JB060. Lineage (GTDB taxonomy): Bacteria > Planctomycetota > Phycisphaerae > Phycisphaerales > UBA1924 > JAHCJI01. Next base: position 15,983 of record JBITAF010000124.1, read on the forward strand.
CCAGCTGGCTCCACGCGCCGGTGTCGCAGACTAAGCAACGATCGAACACCGCCGGCGGGTCGCCCGCGTCGAGGTGCACCCAGTTCGCCTCGCCCAATATCTCGTCCATCCAGGGCGGCAGCTCGCCCGCGTAGGCAAGCTGGACCTGGACGCCGGCCATCTGCGCCGCCCGC
>JBITAF010000125.1:0-67749 GCA_044440025.1 Phycisphaerales bacterium JB060
GGGCCGATTGGGGGGGGCCCGCCGGCCGCCTCGGCTTGGCGGGTTGTGGGGGAGGCCGCCCCTCTCGTGGCGGGTGGGCGCCCCCGTTGCCCCCCCGGGCCGCGCCCGCGTTTCTGGTCTGCCGGCCCAATGCCGAGCATCCGGCCTTTCAGGGCATCGCCGGGCGCCTTCGGTCGGTGGAGCTGGCGCTCGAGGCTGCTGGTATCGCCAGCGGCTGCGGGCCGCGAGGGGTGGTGGTGACCGTTCAGATGGGCGGGCTGCTCGAGTGCCACCGGTCTGGGAATGACTTCGGTCGGTGCACCTTGCTCGGGCAGCTTCTGCCCTGGGTGCACGCGATCGTGCGGGCGGCCCTGGACGGCCGCGAGGGCGATGCGCCCCGGAGCTGGCTTACCGCACGCGAGATGATTGTTCTGGAGAAGCTGATCGATGGAGGCTCTGTGGCCGAGATCGCCCAGCAGCTCGGCCGCAGCCGGTACACCGTGCATGATCAGGTCAAGTCGCTCCATCGCAAGCTTGGCGTGCGCACCCGGGCGGCGCTGGTTTGCTGCGCGACGCGCGGCGTGGATCCGCCTACGGTGGGCAACCCGAGTTCGGTGGTCAGCTAGTCGGCAAGCCTGCGGCGAATCGATCGGCTCAGGCTCGTTGCGGCCCGGGCATCCAGGTCGTGTGGGGCGTTGTATGTCGTGCCTAGGCCGCGCCGAAAAAGCTCGGGATTGCCCGGTGCGGAGCTGGATCGGATCGCTGTGGGCTCGAGCCGGCGCGTAGGCGAGACGCGTCGGCTGATCAGCACTCGCACGCTGACGACAACCGAGCCACGGGCCTGCCCCGGGGGCAGCGGCGGCCTGGGCGATGCGAGCGCGTCGGCGACGCCGGTGGGCGAATCGTCGAGTTCTTCGGCTGGCTCGAATCGGACCTCCACCGTGCGGGTCTGCGAGTTGAGCGTGTCCTCGGCCAGCCGTCCGCCGGACCCAAGCTTCCAGGGCGTGAGCATGCCTGCCCCCGAGCGTGGGCGCGAGATGATCACGCCCCTGCGGGCGTCGACGCGCTCGAGCTCGAAGAGGCGATCGGTGAGTTCGGTCTTGGCGGCCTCGAAGGCGGCCGGATAGTCCTCGGCTTGCACCACGAACGTGGCCGCGGCAATGGGTGCGGGTGTGGAGGGCGTTGCGCATCCGCCAAGCCATCCGCCCAGAACGGTCGCGAGAATCGGGATGGCCAGGGCTCGCAGCGGCATGGCGTGAGCGTACGCCGCGGTCAGCGGGCATGGGTCGATAGCAGGTTCCACATCGCTTGGACGCTCTCGCGCGTGTGGCCCACCCCGCCGATGGCCACGCGGATGGTGTAGCGATCGCGGCCGCGGGCGTCGGGCAGCGTGGTGTGGGTCAGCAGCACCCTGCCGGTGGCGTTGGCGGCCTCGAGCAGGGCCCTGGTGTCGGCGTCGCGGTCGCCGGTCAGCCGCAGGCACACCAGCGACAGCGAGCGCGGGGCGGCCAGCTCGAATCGATCGTCGGCCAGGATCTGTTGCTCCAGCCACTGCGCCCACTCGACATGCTGGCGGATGTGGGCCCGCAGCCCCTCGGCCCCGTAGTGGCGCATGACGAACCACAGCTTGAGCGCCCGGAAGCGGCGGCCCAGTGGCACCTGCCAGTCGCGATAGTCGATCACGGCGCCCGAATCAGTGGCCGAGTTGCGCAAGTACTCGGGCGTCACGCTCAGCGAGTCGACCAGCGTGGCGCGGTCGGCAACGTAGAACAGATCGCAATCGAAGTTGGTCAGCAGCCATTTGTGGGGGTTGGTGCAGTAGCTGTCGGCGTCCGACAGGCCTTCGAGGAATCCCCGGTGTTCGGGGCACACCGCGGCCGAGCCCGCCCAGGCTGCATCAACATGCAGCCAGAGGTCGGGCGCGAGTTCGGTGCGCGTGCTGGCAATGGCGCCGATGGGGTCGAACGCGCCGCTGCTGGTCGTGCCGGCGGTGGCGCAGACATAAAAGGGCGTCAATCCCTGCGACAGGTCATCGCGCAGTTGCCCAGCGAGGTCGGCGGGGTCCATCGCGTGGTTGGCGTCGGTGGCAATCAACCGGAGATGCTCGATGCCGGCGATGCGGGTGGCCTTCAGCACCGAACTGTGCGCCTGGGTGCTGGTGTAGGCCACGAGTGTGCGCGGGTCGGTCTGGGGGTGCTGGAGTCGCAGGCGATGCCGGGCGGCGACCATCGCGACGAGCGTGGCCTCGCTGGCGGTACCCTGGATGACGCCGCCGCCATTGCTGGTGCTCAGGAACTTCTCGGGCAGGCCGCACAACTGGGCCATCCAGTCGAGCATGCGGGTCTCGAGCTCGGTGACGGCCGGGCTGGTCTGCCAGAGCATGCCCTGCACGCCCAGGCCGGTGCTGATGAGGTCGCCCAGCACCGCGGGCCACGAGCCGTTGGCTGGGAAGTAGCCGAAGAAGCCGGGCGACTGCCAGTGGGTCAGTGCTGGGAGGATGACCTCACGCACGTCTTCGAGGATGTCGGGCCAGGCTTCTTGGCCGCCGGGCAGGGCGGGTGGAGATTCTGGCAGGGCGGCCAGGATATCGCCCGGCTCGGTCGGTGGGCGGACGGGCCGCCGGTCGATGGTTGCGTGGTAATCCAGGATCAGGTCGAGCGCGTCGTGGGCGACGGCTCGGAACTGATCTGGTGTAAGGTGGCTGGGTCCGGGCTGGTCGGGCATGGGCCAACATAGCGGGCCACGCTGGGGATGGGCTTGCCCAGCCGGAGGGCGATCAGGGCTTTCCAGCCGTTCGGGGCACTGACCCTGGGCTTGGGCGCCCTGGCAAAGAGTCCCTCAAAGACGCCTCGCGCTACCGCCTTGAGGGCGGCCGGGCGGAGGCCCGCGAGCCGGAACGCGTGTGCGACCCCCAGCCACGCCCACGCGCGGGCGTGGCGCTTGCCGTGACGTTTGGCCATCCACAACCAGTTGCGCGTGGCCAGGTGGCACCAGCGGTCGCTCTTGCGGGTGGCGGCTGGGCTGTCGTGCCACACGACCCAGCAGGGATCGAACCATACTTTACCGATCGCGGCCAGAGAGAGGGCCAGGTCGGTGTCGTTGCGGTAGAGGAAGTATCCCTCGCAATAGCCACCGGCGCGTTGCCAGGCGTCCTTGCGGACCAGGTTGCCGCAGCCCATCACCGGCCAGGCGTCGCATGCCCCGTGCACGCGGCGGGCGAAGGGCCACTCGCTGCGGCCGCCATCGGGGTGGCGCGGGTGCAGGGCGACACCGGCGATGTCCGCCCGCTCGACGAGCAGTTCCAACGCCAGCGCGAGGGCCGTGGGGTCGGGCCACGAGTCGTCGTCGAGGATCAGCACGGTGTTGCCCGAGGTGGCTTCGACGCCCCGGTTGAAGGCGGCCACGCCGGTGTTCTCGTGCAGTTCGACAAGCCTGACACCCGGGAAGCGCTGCCGGACTTCTTTGGCGGTGCCGTCGCTCGAGGCGTTGTCGACGACGATGACCTCGGCGCTGGCGGCCGGCTCGCGGTCGCTCAGGTGCGCGAGCGTGCGCAGCAGGGCATCCTTGCGGTTGTAGGCGACGATGACGATGCTCAGGCCGTGGTCGGCTCCGCGGACCTCATGCGGCAGTGGGGCGGGCGGGGCGTGGCCGAAAGCGCCGCCGTGGCGGCGCAGCTTCAGGGCGATCGAGAACCCTGAGAGCATTGCGCCCAACGCTCGCGCGGCCTGCGCGGCGCGGGTGGTGGTGATCGTCCAGCCGCCCTGGGCGTCGACGGCGATGGAGCCGGGCGGGTTGAGGTAGCCGCCCCGGCGCGCGCGGGCGCTGACGATGCGGCCGCGGCCCGAAATCGCCTTCTCTGCCTGCGCTTGGGTCATGCCGGGACGGTCTGGGTTGCCAGGGTCGATGCCGGCGGGGAGGGGCCCCATGACCCGGCCGCTGGCGGCATCTCGCAGGCCGGCCAGGTGGAGGTCGCCCAGTGCGTGCAACCCGGCGGCGTGGAGTGACGCGGCCCGTAGGGTTTCTCGCGTGGCCCGGCCGAAGACTGATGCGCCTGCTTCGGGCAGGGCGACCATGGCGCCGCGGGCGGCGAAGTATCGGGCGACCGTGCGCATGCGATCGGGGCGTGGGTGGGCCACGCGGCTGGCGGGGATGCCCAGGAGGGGCCTGCCCGTTGCGCGACGGGCGCGGCAGCCCCACCCGACGTCGTCGCCATTAAGGAAGGTTTCAGGGAAGAGCCCGGCCTGGCGGACGACGCCGGCGGTGGTCAGGATGCTGCACGCGGCCAGGTAATCGCAGGGGATCGGGTCCGGGCCACCGGGCGGCCGCTGCTCGTACTCGCCGGTTCTGGGGTTGATGAACCCGCCGCACTCGAAGGGCTCGCGGGTCTTGGGGTCGAGCAGGCACGAGCCGACCATGGCGGCATCGGAGGCGGTCAGGGCGTCGAAGAGGTGGACGAGGGCGTCGGGCTCGGGGACGGCGTCGCTGTCGAGCAGCCAGACGGGGTCGTTCGTACGGGAATGTCCTGTGCACCAGGCGAGGCCGGCGTTGAACCCGCCGCTGCCGCCGGTGTTTTTCGGCTGGGGCAGGTGGGTGAGGGTCCAGGGTGGCGGGAGTGGGGCTCCGGATAGGGAATCCGATATTGGCGGGCGGCTTGCGTTGTCGACCAGCAGGAGGGTGGGGGCGAGCGATTGGGGTAGTTTCAGCAGTGCGAGGGCTTGGCAAAGGTTTTTGGCGTCACCGGGCCGATTGAAGCATGGGCTGGTAACCCAGAGCCTTTGTGGCTTCGGGTCGTGGGCCCCGGTCTCATGGGGCGTGGGTTGTTGGCCGGATTCGGTCAACCGTTCCATGGGCAGGAGCGTACGGCAGGTATAGAACAGATCGGCGGGGTGCGCGTATGTGTTGGCGACGGTTGGTCGCTAGGATGCACGCCCCCCGCAGCCGCCCTGGACGGGGCTGCCAGAACGACCCGCCACCGGCCGACGGACCTCGGCCCCACGCCCGGCGGGCGAACACCATACGGAGAGTTGAGCCATGTCTTTGTACGGACGCGCGTTGGGTTGGATGGATCGTTTCGCCGGTCGGGGCCAGGGGCCCCGGGAGACGGCATTGATGGAAGCCCTTGAGCCGCGCGTGCTGCTTGACGCCAGTTTTCCGGACATTTCCGATCTGGTGGACCCCGAGAACACGGTGGTGCGATTCAAGACCACGCTGGGGGAGATCGACTTTGAGCTCTACGACCGCAGCGGCCCGGGCGGCGCCAGCGCCGCCCCGATCACGGTCGAGAACTTCCTGAACTATGTCAACAGCGGTCGGTACTTCGATACCTTCTTCCATCGTTCGGTGACGATCGACTCGAGCAACCCGGACATCGATGGTCAGCCATTCATTATCCAGGGCGGGGGCTTTGTCTTCAACGATGAGGACGGGCTGAGCCGTGTGGATACCGACGATGAAATCGAGAACGAGGCCGACCCGGATCGCTCGAACGTGGAGCGTTCGTTGGCCATGGCGCTGGTGACGCGGCTTGGCACCGACACGGCCACGAGCCAGTTCTTCATCAATCTGCGTGACAATAACGGCAGCCAGGGCGAGGGCGACATCGACCTGGACGCCCAGGACTTCACGGTGTTCGGCCGGGTTGCCAACGACCGCTCGTGGTCGGTGGTGCAGGCGATCCAGAACCTTGAGACGTTTGTCTTCGCGGACGTGTACGTGGACGAGGACGGGAACCTGACCGACAACGAGGGCAACCCCTCGACGCAGCCGTTCTTCCTGGACGACCCCGATGCGGACGTGGTGAGCTTCGCGCTAACCGATGTGCCGGTGCGCAGCGAGCCCGATCCGATCCCGCCGGGTGAGATTCGCAGTACGGCGCTAGAGGAGCGTTTCCTGGTGCAGGTGACCAGCGCGCTGGAGATCAAGCCTGCCGACGCCGAGAAGTTCTACACGTTCTATGTCGGCTATCCGGAAGGTTTTGCCAACGAGACGAGCAGCACGTACGTTGAACTGACGACGAACACATCGGGCGGCTCGGCGCCGTTCTACCAGATCGTGCTTCGCTACGAGACGGGCGTGCGCGATCAGGTACTGACGAGCGGCATGCTGGAGCCTGGAACACGGACCCGGATCGCGGTCAGCGACCCGGGCATCGCCGACGCGGTGCAGGCCCGCCGCTTCGAGCCGTTCGCCATCGAGGTGCACAGCACCGAGGCGATGAGCGCCTCGGTGACGCACACCGACTTCGGCGCGACGCTGACCGAGTCGTTCGTGAACTACGCCGACCTGGACGCCCGGGGCGCGGGTGCGTTCAACACGTGGGCCTTCGGTGGCGTTGGGTCGACCATTGGCGATGCCGATTCGGATGGCTCGATCGACAACCTTGACTCTCGCAACTCGTACGTGGTGTGGCAGAACGTAACGGGCATGACCGGAACGGTGACGCTGACGGTGTACACCGACGCCAGCACGTTCGAGCGGATCACATACGCCCTGGAGGGCCACCGCCGCGGTGGGGCCGAACTGCACAATCTGTTCGGCTTTGCCACCCAGGGCGTGCAGGGTGTGCACGTGGATTCGGACGTGCCCATTATCGCGGCGATGAGCACCTACGACACGCTGCTAACCGCCGATGGTTCTGCGGCGTTCACGACCACGGCGTATGGAACGCTGGGCGTGATCGACGGCGGCGCCACCGAGGGCGTGCTGGCCGGTGTCCAGTATTCGGCCAACGACAACCAGGAGGCGTATGTCACGTTCCTGACGACCGCTCTGTCGGGCACCACGGTGACGCTGACCATCAGCGACGACGAGGGCAACTCGGCCACGACGGGCGTGGTGCTGGCGCCGCGCGATGTGGGTCAGTACAACCTCAAGCGGCTGCTTGTTGACTTTGGCGGTGTCTTTACGCCCGGTGAGTTGCTGACCATTCGCTACGAGTCCGTGCAGCCCGTGGCGGCCCAGTACACCGCGACGCTGGGCAACGAGACGCAATCGGCGGCCTTCCAGACGCAGTTGTCGGACCTGGTCGTGCTGTCGGGCGGCTTCGACGCGGGTGACAGCGGCGAGGTCATCTCGCTGTACAACCCCTACAGCGAGGATACGGACATCGAACTCAACTTCTCGGTGCAGTTCTACTTCCACGATCGCAGCCAGTTCCTGCAGTTCGGCTTCCTGCCAATGCTCCAGCCGGGCGAGCGTGCCGACATCTCGGCCCGGGACTTCAACGACGTGCTCGCGACGATCACGCTGGGCGAGGATTGGGGCCGCTACACCATCTTCATCGCTGGCATCGCCGTGCCCTCGGGCGGTGGAGTCGAGGCGGGGGCCGGGCAGTTCGGTGTGTCGCTGTCTCGCCAGGGTGACGACGGTGTCAGCGGGCGCAACTCCGTGACCATGAGCACCGGCACGTTCGGGCAGGGCACCATCCGGGATCTGTCCGACGCGATGTTCGATGGCGGCATCGCGGGCTGATCGGGCCCGACAACCTGCGTATCACGCGACCGGAAGCCTCAGGCTTCCGGTTTTTCGTCGGGCGGTTGCGACAAAGGGTGGTCGACGGTGTTCGCGCCGCGGCCGATCACCTGGCGCACGAACCGCTTCAGCAACCCCGGCGTCAGGCGATCGAGCCTGCGGGCCATCGCGATGGCGCCTGAGGCGTGGTACGCGTCGCGGACGGCGTGGAGGTACCGGAGTTCGATGGGCACGCCCGATTCGTCGATCCAGTGGGCATCGGCGCGGCGAAGCAGGGCGTTGGCGCGGACGGCTACGTCGAGGGCGTGGGCGTCGAAAAACGCGCGGTGGTTCTCCAGCAGGCGGCGGTAGAGCGCCTCGTGCCGGGCGACCGCGTCGTCGATCATCGTCTGGTGGCTGTGGCGGCGCCAGTTGAAGAGCGGCTCGGACCAGCGCTCGCCCCGCCAGCCTTGCTCGGCAAAGCGGAGCCAGAGGTCCCAGTCTTCGTAGCCCTCGGTCATGGTCTCGTCGAAGCCGCCAACGGCTTCGAAGCGGTCCCGGCGGATGAGGCAGGTGACCGGGTGCAGGTTGGTGACCATGAGCAGGATCGGGTCCCACTCGGGCACCCGCCAGACGACGTTGTTGCCCAGATCGGTCAGGCGCTCCTGGCAGTAGGCGTGGCTCACCTCATCCGCTTGCTTGAGCTCCCGAAGAAGCTCCATGTGCCCGCGCAAGCGAGTGACGAAGTCAATCTCCACCCAATCGTCGGCGTCGAGGAACACCAGGTGCTCACCCCGGGCCAACTTGGCCCCGGCATTGCGGGCGGCGGGCAGGCCGGCGTTGGGCTGGTGGATGACCCTGGCGCCCTGTTCCTGAGTGGCGTCACAGGCCTGGGGGGTGGTGCCATCGTCCGAGCCGTCGTCGACCACGATGACCTCGACCTCGGCATCGATCTGGAGCATGCAGGACCGAACGGCGTCGTCCACGAACCGGCCGTGGTTGTAGCAGGGGATGATGAAGCTGGTCAGCGGGAGTTGGTCGATGTCGGGAGCCATGGATGTGGTTGTAGGCCGCCGCCGGGCACGTCAGGCCCTACCCTCACCCCGTGCGCGTCTCCTGGACCCTGATTGGGCATATCACCTTCGAGCTCTGGCGGCACGTGCTGCTGATTACGACCGTGCTCGTGCTGGTGACGGCGTTCGGCGCGACGGTGCAGCACTACGCCAAGGGCCAGCTCTCGGCGGTGGACACGCTGAAGTTCATGGGACTTGCGGCGGTGCCGATGCTGGCCTACGCCATCCCGTTCTCCGGGGCTCTGGCGGGCACGCTGGCCTATCACCGCATGGCCCAGGAGCGTGAGCTGATGGCCGCCCAGGCGGGCGGCATGAGCCTGGTCGCTCTGCTGATGCCGGCGATCGTGACCGGGGTGGTGCTGACGGCCACGCTGGGGGTGCTCAGCGAGCAGGTCATCCCCCGATTCCTGCAGCGGATGGGGGAGGTCGCGTCGGGGCAGGCCGCCGGGCTCATCAGCCGGGCGATCGAACGCGGCGAGGCGGTGCAGGTGGAGGGCTTCCTGCTGTACGCCGACCAAGTGTTCACGCCCGAGGTCGAAGAGCCGGGGGTTCAGGCGCACCTGGTGCTGCTGGGGGCCCACCTGGTGAAGCTCGACCCCGAGGGCGAGATGGTGAGCTGGGGGGCCGCCGAGCGGGCCGACCTGTTTGTCATGAAGCCCCGCGACATCACCGAGGCCGATCTGGCGACGCCCGGCGAGTCTCCGGGGGCTCCGGGCGAGCGCGTGAGCGAGGTGATCTACCGCGTGCGCGAGGCCGTGGGTGATGCCGGCCGGCTGGCCGACGGCACGGTGGGCGAGTTCCAGGACACGCTGTATATGCCCGGCGGGGCGGGCGACCGGCCCAAGTTCCTGACCTGGGGCGAGATGCGGCGGGCCTATGCCGACCCGGACCCACTGGGCCCGATCGACGCGGCGCGGCGGGATCTGGCGTTCCATCTCGCGTTGCGGATGGTCATCGAGCGCACGGTCAACGAGTTGCGGGGCGGCGGGGCGGTGCAGATGCGTGGCGCCGACGGCTCGACCCTCGTGCTGCGCGCGGGCGGGATCGAGTGGGATGGTGCGTCCGAGGCGTGGCGTCTGCAACCCAAGGGCACACAGCGGATCGTGGTGGAGCGGTACCGCGACCGTCGCGACGGGGCGCGATCGTTCGATCGCTTCGAGATGGAGACGGCCACGATCGAGGCCAACCTCACCGGCGATCCGTCCGACCGGGGCATGGAGCTCATGCTGCACGGCGAGAACGTGCGCACCGCGGTGGCACAGGGGCCGGACACCGAGGCGCGTGTGGGTGGCGTCCGCGAGGCCATGACGCTGGGCCCTCTGGAAGTGGAGGGCGACCCGGTGGCCCAGACGCTGGCGATGACCAGCAGCGAACTGCTGGCGGCCGTGGAGGCGCACAACCAGCGGTGGGGGAGCGATGATCCGTTCCTTGCTCCGCCCACGCGAGACCTGCACGAGCGGATCGTCAAGATTCGCAAGCGCATCCTGGGAACGCACCAGGAGCGGCTGGCGCTGAGTGCCTCGGCCTTCCTGCTTGCTATCGCCGGGGCGATCGCGGCCATCCGTTTCCAGGAGGCCTCGCCGCTGACGGCCTATTTGGCGGCGTTCCTGCCGGCACTGGGGCTGGTTCTGGTGATCTCGACCGGGCAGCAGATGGTGGACGACTACGGGGCGGTGGGCCTGCCAGTTCTCTGGGGCGGGCCCGTCCTGCTTGCGGGGCTGGTGGCGTGGATCCTGGTGGGTATGAGCCGGCGGAAGGGCTAAGGAGGCGTTCGCGTGCGATTGCTCGACCGGACCATCGCCAGGCAGTACTTCCTGAATGTTGTGCTGCTGCTGCTCATTCTGGGCAGCTTCATCGTGGTGGTGGACGCCTCGCTGAACCTGCACCGCTACGTGCGGTACGCGGGCGAGCACGATAGCTTCATCGCCAAGGCGGGCGCGACGGTATCGATCATCTGGAACCTGTGGTGGCCGCGGCTGATCCAGCTCTTCAACTTCACGCTGGGCTTCGTGCTGGTGGCAGCGCTGGGGTTCACGACAGCGCAGTTGGTGGCCCGGCGCGAGCTGGTTGCGATCCTTGCCAGCGGCATCAGCCTGTGGCGTGCGACGGCCCCGGTGTTCGTGGTGGCGCTCGGCTTTGTGTTGCTCGGGGTTGCCAACCAGGAACTGATCGTTCCGCGCATCGTGGGCATCCTGCTTGCGGACGACCCGCGCGTGACCCAGGGCGACGCGAAGATCGGCGTCACGAATCTACCCACGACGCCTGACGCGAGCGGGCGACTGTTCTTTGCCAGCGTGTTCGACCCCGACGCGGGGATGATGGAGGGCGTGAAGGTCTGGGAGCGCAACGAGGTGGGCGTGCCCACCCGGCTTATCTCGGCCCAGAGCGCCACGTGGGACGGCTCGGCATGGGTGCTCGAGGGGGGCGTGGCGCAGCCGGTGGGCGTCTCTGGGGCGCCCGAGGCTGTTGATCGGATCGAGACGGAGATGGACCCGAGCGCTCTGGCGGTGCGGCGCTTCGCCGGCCTTGGCCAGCACCTGAGCTTCGCCACGCTTGGCCGCATGCTCCGGCAGGACAAGAGCCTGACCCCTGATCTTCGGCGGCGGCTGCAACGCGACCGCTGGGGCAGGGTGGGATCGTGGGTTGCCATGGGCCTGTCGCTTGTGATCGCATTGCCGTTCTTCGTGACGCGGGAACCGCGGAACATGGCGGTGCAGGCGGCCAAGTGTGCGCCGATCGTGCTGGCGGCCCTGGTGCTGTCGGCTCTTGGCGTTTCGGCACCCATCGCGGGCATGCCCGGCTGGCTGAGCGTGTTCCTGCCCGCAATGCTGCTGGCTCCGGCGGCGGCGGCGGCGGCCACCAGCGTGCAGACCTGACGGGTACGTGTTCACCCCATGGTCGGGGTTCAATGGAAAAAACCAGCCTCCCGGCGGGTTTACTGAAACATACCGGGCCACTGAGGCATACAACCGGCGTCGGCTCCGATGGCCCCGACTCGATACCGGCTAGGATTCATCCTTCATGACGATGCCCCTTGGCGCCCAACATAACCAGCTTCGACGAGGATTCTCGCTCCTCGAACTGCTCATCACCATGGGCATCGTTGCGGTGTTGCTCGGGTTGCTGCTGCCGTCGCTCCGATACGTCCGGTACGCCGCCAACGGGGCCATGTGCGCGACAAACCTGCGACAGATTGGCATCGGGTGGCGGCAGTACGTCGATGACCATCAGTCGATGCCCTATCGGGAAGCTGCCGATTGGAAGTATGGCGGCGCGTCGTTCCTCGGGGCCGAGCGTCGGGCCGTCCTGGCCAGCGATCGCCCGGTCAACAGCTACATCCTGACCGACAGTGAGCAGGAGGCGGACAGCCTGGCGTACCTGTTCCGCTCGCCCCTGGATCGCGGGTATCGGTGGACCGAGGCCTCGGGCATGCCGCAGACGCGGGACGTTTTCCCGCAGCCGACGGCGTTCGAGCGTTTCGGGACCAGCTACCGGGCCAACCCCCTTCTGCTGAACCGCCGGCGTACCAACCCGTTGGGCCTACCCGGGCCGATGGCCGAGCACGAGATCCAGACCATGCCCTCGCGGATGCTACTGATCGGCGTTCCGCAGTGGCAGATCGCAGTCGACCACGAATGGCGTGTGGATGCCTCGTGGCATCCCGAGCGGGACACGGGCAACGTGCTGTTCCTTGATGGGGCGGTGCGCAACGTGCACTTTACCGACGACCTGGGGGGGGCGTACGAGTATCTCCCCTACGAGGTCGAGGGCCCGCGGCCACGCATCGGCACGCCCGAGTTGCCTCCGCTCATCCAGTAGCCGTCAGGCTTTTCGCCACGATTATTCTGAGAGCATCTCCAGCAGCCGCTGGCGGATGGCCTTGGGGTCTGCGGCGCCCTTGGCCTGCTGCATGGCGTGGCCGATGAGCCGGCCGATGGCCTGCTGCTTGCCGCCGCGAACCTCTTGGGCCGCCTGGGCGTTGGCGTCGATGGCGGCCTGGCACCACGCGTCGATGGCGGCGTTGTCCTGCACGATGAGCAGGCCGCGTTGACGGGCCAGGGTGCGGGCGTCGATGTCCGAGGGGGCGCTTGCCATGGTGTCGAGCAACTCGTCCAGGCCGTTGCTGCTGATGTCGCCGCGTTGCCGCAGGTCAATGGCGCCGGCCAGTTGATTGGCAGTGATAGGCAGTTCGCCCGGGGCGCAGGCGCGTTCGTTGGCCAGGCTGGCAAGCTTCTGCGCGATGGCATTGGCCAGGGACTTGGCGGACTTCCTGGCGTCGTGCCCGTGATTCTGTAGCAACGCGTGCGCGTCTTCGAAGAGGTCGGCCGTTGCCCGGTCGTTGAGGATCATCGAGGCGTCGGACACCGGCAGGGCGAGTGCACGGCTCAGGCGTTCGAGGCGCGGCAGCCAGGGCTCGGCGGCCAGTGTGCGGGCACGCTCGAGCATCTCGTCCGTGATGCGCACGGGCGGCAGGTCCGGGTCGGGGAAGTAGCGGTAGTCGTGGGCGTCTTCTTTCTCCCGCTGCATCGTGGTGCGCCCGTTGGCATCGTCCCAGCCGTAGGTAGCCTTGGCACCCGGGCCCATGACGCGGCCATCGTTGCGCCATCGCTGGGGTTGGGCGCGGCGCTCGTACTCGATGGCGCCCCCCACGGCGCGAAAGCTGTTGAGGTTCTTTACCTCGGCGATGGGCGTGGTGATAGTCTGGCCACCGGCGAGGGCGAGTACGCAGTTGATGTTCGGCTCGAAGCGCATGTGGCCCTCTTGCAGCACGCCCGGGCTGGCGCCCATGAGGCGCACGGTGTGGCGCAGCCAGCGGCAGAAGGCCTCGACCTGTTTCGCATCGGTGAAGTCTGGCTCGGTGACGATCTCGAGCAGAGGCGTGCCCGCACGGTTGAGGTCGATGATGGAGTGGTCGATCGCCCCGCCGCCGGGGGCCTCGTGCATGAGCTTGCCGGCGTCTTCCTCGAGGTGGGCCCGCGTGATGCCGATGGTGGTGGGGGGTAGTTCCAGGTCGGCCTCGCCGCGGTCGTTGAAGGCCGGCACGTCCACCGAGCCCTCGTAGCACAGGGGCTGGTCGTACTGGCTGATCTGGTAGGCCTTGGGCAGGTCGGGATAGAAATAGTTCTTGCGGTCGAAGCGGGTGACGCCCGCGATGCTGCACCCCAGCGCCATGCCCACCGCGATAGACAACTCGATGGCGCGGGCGTTTGGCACGGGCAGGGCCCCCGGCAAGGCGAGCACGACGGGGTCGATCAGGGTGTTGGGCGGGGCGTTTTGTGCCGATGCGTGTGTGGGGTTCCGAGCCCGGGTGAACACCTTACTGACGGTGGCCAGCTCGACGTGGACCTCCAGCCCGACGATGAGGCGGACGCCGGTGATCTCGGCGCGTTGCCGCTCGTGGGCGGTCATCTCGGTGGCGGCGGGCGTCATGGGGTCATGGTATCGCGGCCCGCGGCCAGTGCCGACCGCGCGGCCTCGCGCACGCGGCGTGCGATCCAGGGGCGGTGGATGCCGAAGCGGTCGGCCAACTCCGTGAGCGTTTGGGGCCTCTCGCCCAGCCCGAACCGGGCCTCGAGCAGTGCCCGCTGCTGCTGGGCAAGCGAATAGATGCCCCGGCGCAGGGCGGTGGGGGCGTCCAGGAACGACTGCCAGGGGCTGACACGTCGTGTCCAATCGTCGATGTGGGACTGGGCGAAGCTGCGGCGGGCGCTCGAGGCTTTCGGGCCGGGCTGTGGGGCATCGCCGGCGGCGCGATCGACGGCGATGCTGACGGCGCCGCTGAGCCGGCCGCCACGCGCGGGGTCGTACCGGTGTGCGGCTTCGGCGGCGGCGGCGAGCGCGAGTTGCAATCGTGTGGTCGCCTGGCGGGCGGGCAGCGACTCGATCTCGTCGCCCAGGCGCGCCTCGATGCCACGCAGCACGATGCCCAGCAGGGGACGGAGCGCCTCGACCCGCAGGCGGGCGGCCCACAGCAGGTCGGTTTCGGCGGCGTCGATGGGCTCGGCGCGGAGGCTGGCGGCCCGTTCTTGCGAGATGGTGCGCGCGGCGCGGGTGGTCAGGTAGCGCGCGTACGAGGTGATGGCGTGCTCGCTGGCACGATCGGGGACGGTGGCATCGCGCATCTCGGCGACGAGGTCGGCCAGCAGCGTGGGGCCCGGCGCGCCCAAGGGTGGACGAGGGGCTGGCGGCTCAGACAGTTCCGTGGTCTCTAGATCCAGGTCCTGCAATCGCGCAAGCCGGGCGGCGTCGATGATGCGGCGGGTGGCGCCGGTGTCCCGGCCCAGCCGGTCGGCGATGTCCGCGGGCTCGACAAACCTGTCATGGACGCGAAGGGCCAGACGCTTCTGGCGATCGGTCCACGCGCTCGAGCCACCCGATGCTCGGGTGAGCAGCTGTCGGATGGCCTCGTGGCTGCGGCCGAGTTCTTCGGCGACCAGGCGCGCCGCCGCATTTGCCGTTGCGCCCTGCGATTGCAGCTCCGAAGCGCGATGGATGGCATTCTGGCGGTCGGACTCGCTCAGGCGTGTAAATGTCCGGGCCTCCTTGATGGCCTCGTCGTGGCGGGCCTCGTAGGCCGACACCGCCGCGGGTGTGAACGCCAGCCGGCGCG
This sequence comes from Phycisphaerales bacterium JB060, assembly GCA_044440025.1. Classification (GTDB taxonomy): domain Bacteria; phylum Planctomycetota; class Phycisphaerae; order Phycisphaerales; family UBA1924; genus JAHCJI01. Next base: position 15,112 of record JBITAF010000125.1, read on the forward strand.
TGCGTCCTTCGCGCACGCTGCGTGCGGGCAGGCCCTTCTTGCGGTAGCGGTGCAGGGTGCGTTGGGCGACGTTCCATTTGGCGGCGAGTTCTTTGACGCCCAGGCACCCGGGCGGCAGCTCGTCGGGCAGCACGTTGGCGGCAGCGCACAGACTTTCGATGAGCACGCACGCGTCGGCAAGCGCAACCTCGCCGGGCACTCGGCCCGCGACGTGGATGTCGTAGCCCGAGGCGGTACTGAGGAACCAGCCTGCGGGCAGGGCGGCGGTGGTGTCGATCTGATTGGCGGCGTCTTCGAGCCGCTCGATGGCGCGGAGCATCACCCGGCGCGGGGCCCGTCGGAGCTCGGCCAGGGCGTCGATGGCCGGCTGGCTGGTCGGCTGCCGCTCGGGCACGACTCAGGCGTTCCCAGGCATCGGAGGGGCGTGCGTGGCGTCGGCGAAGATGGGCGTTGCGTCGGGGGCGACCCCGTGCGCGCCGCACAACTTGAGGAACCTGGTCGCCGCCTCGCGCTCGCTCGGTCCCAGGTCGAAGCGGAGCAACTCGCCCAGGTATCGCTGGGCCAGATCGGCGGGCCAACGCGCAGTGGGCGCCCACTTCTGGACGATCCAGTCCAGACGCGTCTGGTTGTGGCGTCGCTGGCGGTCGAGCATGGCGCCGGCCAGGGCCATGCGGTCGCGGCCTTGTTCGGTTTCGAGCGCGTCGGTCCGGCACATCCACGCGGCATACACGAACGGCAGCCCGGTCAGCGCCTTCCATGCCTCTCCCAGGTCGAGCTGGTGCGGATATCGCACGGCCGGGGGGCTGTGGGTCACGACCTTATCGCCGATGAGCAGCAGGCACGCGGGCCAGCCTTCGGCGTCCTGCTCGACGGTTTTGCCCTCCAAGGCCACGCGCTCGATCGCGTTGAATGGCACCATCTCGGGTGTCACGCCGTACTTCTCGGCCAGCAGCACGCGCGCGAGCGCGACGGACGTGTGGCTGTGCGCATCGGCGCAGACAGTGGAGACCTCGGCCAGCGGAACGCTGCTGAACAGCCGGACCGTGAGTGTTGGCCCGTCGCAGCCGATCATGCCCGCGGGCAGGATGGCAAGCTCCGGTACGCCCACGGCGTCGATGATGGAAGCCAGACCGACGTCCGCCTCCCCGCCGCGCACCATGGGTGCGATGTCGGCCGGCACGGTGGGGATGAGCGTGACGCCCTCGAGCTTCTCGAGCCCCTCGACCAATGGCGCCGTGTTGAGGTACTGCACGCAGGCGATGCGGATGGGTTCCATGTCAGCCGCCCTCCGGCACTTCCGGGCCTTCCGTTGCGCGCTCGATCTGCTCGAACGGCCCCGTCCGCCCGCCATTGGTCTCGCCGCGCCCGGCCGCGCCCAGGCCGTCGGTGGTCGGGTCGTAGGCGATCGCCTCGCCGGTGCGATACGCCCGCTCGATCTCGGGCAGCCAGCGGTCGAGCATCTCGCGCAGGTGCGGATTGTCGTCGTGGTCGTACTGGTGCGTCTCTTCGTACGCGCGGTCGACGTCCCAGCCGTCGACGATGACGCGCTGCAGGGCGATGAGCATGCCCGTGCGCTCGCTGCCGGCGGCGCAGTGCACCCATACCGGCTGGTTGGCCGGGTCGTTGATGAGGTGCAGCGCGGCGACGTAGTCGTTGGGGTCGCCCGTCGCGTCGCCAATCAGCCCGAAGCGGTAGCGGGTGATGTCCAGCGCCTCGGCCTTCTGCTGGGCGGCGATCTCTTCCTCGGTGCCCGGCGTGTGGGCGCCCAGGTCGACGATGGTGCGGATGCCGTGGGCCTTCACCGGCCTGGCCGTGGCGATCGGCAGCGGCTCGCCGCTGCGGTAGATCGCGTTCTCGGTCACGACGCCCCATCGCTTGGGCCAGAACAACTCGTGCCCGTCGTCCACGTACCAGATGACGCCCGCCAGCAGCATGAGCAGCACCACGATCGGCGCGATGAGCTTCTTCTTGGATCGAGCGGTGGTGGGGGATTCCGGAGTTGTGTCGGGCTTCTCGGTCATAGCCAAGGGTAGGAATACGATGGGGCCATGCCCAAAGACGGAGGACCAACCCGCAAGCCCGCAAGCTCCAAGCGGCCTACCCCCACACGATCCCCCACGCCCTATCCCCAGAGCGTGCAGCGGGCCATCGACGAGTTGGCGGCCCTGCCGGGCATCGGGCGGCGGACGGCCGAGCGGCTGGCGTTCTACCTGCTGAAGGGTCCGCCCGACGCGGCGAAGTCGCTGGCTCAGGCCATCGCCGAGATGCGAACGCGGTCGACGCCCTGCCCGATCTGCGGCAACCTGGCCGACGAGCCGCCCTGCCGTGTGTGCCGTGCGGCGATGCCCGGGCCAGACAATAACGCTTCACGCGACGCCTCGCTGGTGCTCGTTGTTGAGCAGCCGCGCGACCTGTTCGCCATCGAAGCCAGCGGCGCCTTCGCGGGCGTCTACCACGTGCTCATGGGCCGGCTGAGCCCGCTGGAGGGCGTCGGCCCGGGCGACCTGAACATCGCCGACCTGCTCGCCCGCGTCGATGACCCCGCGCGCAACGCCGGCGGCGTGCGCATCAGGGAGGTCGTGTTGGGCCTGAATCCGACCCTCGAGGGCGATGCGACCGGCCTCTACTTAGCCGAAGAGCTCGAGAAGCGCGGCGTGGCTGTCAGCCGCCTGGCCCGCGGCCTGCCCTCGGGCGGCCAGATCGACTGGGCGAGCAAGGCGGTGCTCGAGGACGCGATCGAGGGGCGGCGGGGGTTCTAGGGGCTCGGCTGCGCCGGTCATGGGCATCCCGTGTCAAAGGCATTCTGGAAGCACAAAAAGTCCAGCAGATCCAGGGATCCCGAACCGTCGCAATCGGCCGCCGCCTCGCCCGCCTCGAAGGCGTTGAGAAACGCCAGGAAGTCGAAGATATCCAGCGATCCCGAGCCGTCGAAGTCGCTGTAGCAGTCCACCAGCACGTAGCGCAGCACGAACGCGTCGCCCAGCCCAGCCGCGGGCGCCGCCAGATCCCCCAGGGTGAGGCCGCCCACGTACACCGGCTCCTGGCCCGTGCCATCCTCGCCCACCGCGACGGCCCGGGCCAGATCCGCCTCGCTGCTGCCGACCTGCCGGGTCCATAGGCGCTCTCCATCGGGGCCGAAACGGACGACATAGGCATCGCTCGCGCCGGTGGTGGGCCCGCCCAGGCTGCCGGCGGTGCCACCGGTCACGGTTGCGTTGCCCGCCGCGTCCACCGCCACGCCCTGCGCGTCCTCGCCCTGCGGAGTTCCAAACTGCCGGACCCACACGCGATTGCCATCGGCGTCGAGCTTGACCAGCAGCGCGTCGGCGCCCCCAAGGCTCGGCCCGGCCAAATCGCCCAGGGTGCGCCCGGCCACCAGGGCGTGGCCATCGGCGTCTACCGTCACGGCCAGGACCTCATCGCTCCGATCGGTCGCGATGGCGTGCTGCCAGAGGATCTCGCCGGCCGCGTCTAGCCGCGCGACAAAGCCGTCGAGCGTGTCGGGGGACGGCGCGGGCTGGCTGCCCACGACCACGGCGTTACCACCGGCGTCCAGGGCCACGCCCGCGGCGCCGGCGAACTCGCTGCCGCCGAACTGCCGTAGCCACAGCTGCTGGCCGTCGGCTCCGAAGCGCGCCACGATCACGCCCCCGGCAAAGCGGCCGCCGATCAGGTCGGAGTTGCTGCGCCCGGCGATCACCGTTTGGCCATCGCCAGAGACCGCCACGCCCCAGGCCGCCTCGGAGTTGTCTCCATCCACCAGGGCGTGCCACAGCAACTCCCCATCGGGGTCGAGCTTGACGAGGAAGGCGGCGCTGGTGGTGGCCGGCTCGAAGAGACCCCGGGTCAGTCCAGCGGCATACACGTTGGCGTCCGCGTCGGCGGCCACCCCCAGGCACTTGGTAAAGGCCACCCCAAGCTCGCGTCGCCACAGCAGGGCGCCCGCGTCGTCATAGCGGGCCACGAAGCCCACCGTATCGGACGCGAAATCGTTCAGGAAGCCCGCGGCGTACACCCCCGCCCCGCCCCCGGGCGCTCCGGGGCCAATGGCGGCCAGGCCCGTGGTCTCGTCCCAGCGAGCGGTGCCGAACTGGTCGGCCCAGTCCAGGAAGTACGACTGCCCCATCGCCCGCGATCCGGCCAGGAGCACCCCCAGCAGGCTCACCAATCCCACCACTCCAGCCGCCGCTTTGACTCGCTCCATCATCATGTCGCGCTCTTCTTGTTGCCTCGCTTCCATTAGCATACCACAAGATCCGCCGGCGAACATGTCGGCATTTTCGCAAATGCCGAGAACATTCCTTCACTATCAGGACGGTGCTGGAAGATGCAGTCCAGGAGTGGCGGAAGTTCTTAGGTCCGGCTGCGTGGTTTAACTTCCCGGTGCTTCAGCCCCCTTCGGCGCGTTCGAGGATAGGGACGAGCCGGGCAAGCTCGAACGCCTCTACCGAGCCGTGCTGCCGATCGGTCGTGATGTGCAGGATCGGGCCATTTTCGGCGTCCCAGGCGGGTCGGAGCATGGGCAGGGCCAGGCTCGAAGGCAGCCCCGCGTGGAAGAGGCGCTCGCCGGTCGCCACGTGATAGATCTCGACGCGTCCGCGACCCTGCTCGAAGGGGATGGCCAGCAGCCAGCGGTCGTCCTGGCTGAACGCGTAATCGCCCACGCCCGTCTGCACGATCGTCGCGCCATTGACCCCGAAGACCGTCACGCGTCCGCCGCCCATGCCCATGCCGTAGGTCTCCAGCACGATCACCGGATCGTGCTTCGCCCAGCGCAGCTCGCCACCCATGCCCTGCTCGAAGCGGTGCAGCAGTTCCCGTGTCACCAGGTCGTACACGCTGACCAGTCGGGGCGTATAGGCCATGTGCCACACCCAGGCGAGCGTGCCATCGGGGGAGATCTCTGCGCCGTAGACGTGCTGTGGCTGCGTGAAGCCCGTCAGCGCGTGGACCCGTCCCTCGTCGCCGTGCAGCACAACATTCTGCAAGCTGCGCTCGCCGATGATCTCCAGCCGCAGCCCATCGGGTGGCGGCGGTGTCGGCTCGGTGTCGGTCATCCGCCAGAAGCCAGCCGGCGGCGCCACGGGTGGATCTGATGCGCGCGGCTGGGCGTCGAGCCACGTGTCCTGCGTCAGGGGCAGGGCGTGCGAACCGTCGCCCACGTCGCGCGGCGCTACAGGGGCCTGGGAAGCCTCGCCGGCCGGCCGCAAGAACCAGGCTAGGGCGAGCGCCGCCGCCACCAGCATCAGGAGAACGCCGCCGATTCGCAGGGCTGCATGCCGCATGGATGCCTCCGGTCTTGCCCGTGCCCGCGTGCCCGGGCCAGCCGGTGCGAACGGTGGACAAGCGATCTTACACTCGCCGGCTCGCGGGCCGGGGGCGCCCCAGGATCGGCTTGTCGGGCCCTGACCGGCAGATCTGTCTCGATACGCACCGATGAACATCCAGTCGCCGACCGAGTCGATCGAGCAGCCGAAGCCGGTTTTTCCTGGGTAGCCCCTTTACCCCAGCAGGTTCCTGAAGTTCGCCACGATCAGTGCCAGCAGCAGCACGATCGAGACGCACGGCAGGAGGGGGACGCGGCCCCTGCCCAGAGGCAGGTGAAGCGGCACGCGGAAGGCCTGCTGCTCGCGTAGCTCGGGGCGGGCCACGTGCAGCTTGATGAGCGCCGCGTTGACAAGGATGAAGGCGGTGAAGACGCAGAAGTTGCTGATCGAGGCGACCAGTCCCAGGTTGCCGATGAGCGCGAAGGCCAGGGTGACGACGAAGGTCAGGCCCAAGGCGACGACAGGCGTGTGCACCTTTGGGGCGACGTAGGACAGGAAGCTTAGTTTATTGTGATCGCGGGCCACGTCCATCAGCAGCCGCGAGTTGCCCATCACGTTGGTCAGCACGGTCTTGCTGGTGGCGAACAGCGCGACAATGGTGATGCCCACGCCCCCGATGGGCCCCCACGCCTCGCGCATGACCGCCGAGAGCGGGCCATTGGACTCGGCCAGCTTCTCGTGGTCGAGGATGCTCACCGCCGAGATGGCCACCAGGGCGTAGATGACCGTGACGATGAGCGTCGAGGCGATCAGGGCCCGGGGCAGGTTTTTGCGGGGCTCCTTGACCTCCTCGGCCATCTTGACCAGGTCCTCGAAGCCCACGAAGCTGAAGAAGGCCAGGGCCGCCGCCGCCGAGATGCCCACCCACCCGCCGGGTGCCGGGCCAAGCAGGTCGGCCTCGCCCAGATGGGGCAGGCCGAAGCCGATGACCACCAGCAGGCCCAGTACGGTGGCGATCGTCGCGACGGTATTGAACCACGATGACTCGCCCGCGCCCCACACGTTGAAGCCGGTGACCAGCACGAGGATACCCACGATGATCACGCGCGCATTGATGTCGACCAATCGGCCGAGATAGTCGGCAAAGGCGATCGAGATGGCCGCCGCGGCGATGACGCCCGTGCCCAATAAGAGGATCGCCGCCCACGCGGCGAAGGTGCGGCCGAACGCCTGCGCCACGTACTCGTAGCCCCCGCCGGCGTCGGGGAACATCGAGACCAACTCGGCATAGGTGAAGCCGGTGATGATGGCGACGACGGCGGCCAGGGTCAGCGAGAGCCACAGCAGGTTGCCCGCGCCCTGGGTCGCCTCGCCGATGATGGCGTAGATGCCCGCGCCGAGCATGCCGCCCACCCCGAACATGAGCGCATCACGGAACCTCAGCTCGCGGTGCAGCGTGCCGCGTTGGGGTTGTTCGTGTGTCGGGCGATCGGTCACGATTGCGTTGGCGTCCGTTTCTCCCCCCGGGCTCCAACACCCCATCCCCATGCTACCCGCGAGCGGGGGTGGGGTTCTACCATCCACGATGGTGCTCGCGGGTGTGATCGGTGGCGTGGGGTTGATGGCCGCGGCGGTGGGCGGCGCGGTGGCGTCGAGCGGACGCATCCACCCACCCCGGCCCAGGCTGCAACCGGTCCGCATCGCCGCCGCGGCCGTGTTCGTTCTTGGCGGTTCGCTCGCCGTGCGATCGCTCATGGCCGAGCACTGGACGAACATGACACCCCGGCCCGTGCTCGTGGTGCTGCTCGCGATCGCCGAGCCCTACCCCGAGCACCCAGATCGCTTCGCGCCCGACGCCGAACTGGCCCACAGCGACGATCGCTGGGAGCGGCTGCGGTGGCAGAAGCAGTACGGCCATGCGGCCCGCGCGTGGTACGAGCGTGTGGGGGCGACGCCCACGGATCGGCTGGCCTCGCTGGTGCCCGATGCGCGGCGGATGCAGGCGTTGACGATGGAGTGGAACGGCACGCGGTGGGACGACGTGTGGCCGAGCCGCGCCGCCGAGGAATGGCTGCGTGCGCGGGCACAGCGCGACGACGCGGGGGCCGTCCTGCCCACCGCGACCTGGGCGGTCACCGAGCTCCAGGGCCTGAAGACCGGCACACCCGAGGCTCGCATCGGCTTCATTGCTCCGCCCATGGGCGTGCTTGGGCACATCGCCGACACGGGTGGCCTTCAGGCGAAGCTCTACGCCGTGGAGCGCGCCTCGGCCATCAAGAACGCCCAGGCCCAGGCGCTGCTCGAGCGGCTGGCCGAGAGCGAGGAGGAGGCCGTGCGTACGGCCGCGGTGCAGGCGCTGGAATGGCGGGCCGACTTCGCGCCGCCGTCGACATGGACACCAGTGGACTGAGCGTGCCACTCCGGGCCGGCGTGTCCGGTACGCTGGTGCCGGGGGTATGCAATATGACGACCAATCCACCACTGGGTCAGCCGGCCCAAGCGCCGCGGGCGCCCGCGCCCTCCGACACGCGGGCGCTACAGCTCTCAACGCAGCACCTCATCCGCCTGCGCGTGTGGTTCACCGCGTGCGTGCGCCTGCTGGCGTTGGCGTTCCTGGGCGTGGGCGTGTTCTGGGCTGTGGCGACCGCATGTTTCGCGACGTTGCAGGCGATCCAGGGATACTCGCCAGGGTGGGAGGAGGTCGTGTTCTTCCTTATCATTCCGGGCGTGCCCTCGGTGGTGGTGTTCGTGGCGTTGTGGTTCGCCGCCGGCCCGCTGGGGCGATGGCTGATCTCCGCCAAGCCCGGTCGCCTGCAATGCCCAAGGTGCCGCTACGACCTGACCGAGCTTGTCGGCGGGCGCTGCCCCGAGTGTGGCTACCAGGTCGACGCCCCCGATCCTTCCACCGCGCCGAGCGCCAGTGCCCACGTGCAGCGGGTGCGTCTGGTGGTGGGGGCGGTGATGAACATCGCCCTGGTGCTCGGGCTGCTGGCCTTCTGGATCGTTCAGGCCATGATGCGATTGGCCGAGCGAGGGCGTTCGTCCTACGGCCGTCGCGGCTTCGAGGAAAGTCTGAACGAGAGCGTGGAGTACTACACGGTGGTGGGCATGGCCTCGCTCGGCCTGCTGTTGCTGATCGCGTTGAACAGCTACCTCGTTCGGTTCATCGTGCCGATGGAGTTGGTCCGGCCCGTCACCGAGGGCGCGCTGCGCAAGGCCCAGGAGAAGGCCAACCGGAAGGCCGCGGACCAGTAACCGCTGGCCAGAGGCGTTTTAGGTAAAGAGCGTGGCCTGCGTGGCGCCGAGTCCGTCGGGGCTTTCGGCCAACGACCACGGCTGCCCAGCGGGGACCACGACGTAGATATATTCTTTGTTTGTCAGGTGTCCCACCTTGCCCACCAACTCGCCGCTTGGGTTGTAGATGCCGATGCGGGCACCCACGTAGCGCTTGTAGTCCTTCTCGACGATGTAGACGTCGCCGTGCTGTTTCAGCATGGCTTCCATGTCTTCTCGCGTGATGTAGCCCTCGTTGTTGAACGAGACGACAAGGTAGCGGCACTCGACCCGGGCCAGGAAGTCACGCAGCGCCAGAGCGGCCCTCCGCTTGCTGTTGAAGTCGCTCTTGCGGTCTTTGCAGTCGATGCGTTTGCAGGCGATGCCGTAGACCTCGGGCTTGTCCCAGCGCACCAGCGACTCCCAGATGTGGTAGTTGCCGATGTAGGTGTGCTGGTTGTACGGCGGATCGATGTACGCCACGTCGCCGCGCAGCACCTTGGCGGCCTCTCGCGCTTCCAACTGGTGGGCGCGGCACTCGCCCAGGGGGCTGGCGGGGCGGACATCGGGCATCCGAAGTTCGAGCGTGTTATAGGATCGGGCGGCCCACTTCTTGAGGTATGCCATCTGCACGCCGGTGGTGGAATCGACCCGGTCGGCGGCCTCCATCAGCGAGACCAGGCATACCGCCTCGAGCTCGGGCTCCAGCCCCTTTTGCGCGATCGCCTCGCGAATCGCGTCGATCCGCTCGCCATTGTGGGGCTGGAAGAACCGGCTCTTCTCGCAGAACGTTTCGGTGAAGTACCCCGGTGAGCCCTTGAGCCTGGAAAACTCTTCCAGCAGCGTGGCGGCGTCGTCGAGCACGCCATCGCGGTCGGCCTGGACGTAGCACGTGGCCAGCGTGTGGGCGTAGGTCAGCAGGTCGTTGGAGAGCACGCGGTAGCCCGCCGACTTCATCGCGTGCCCAACGCGCGAGGTGCCCGAGAAGAAGTCAACCACGGTGCCGACCCCCTCAAGGGAGCCAATGACGTCGCGGATGGCGGGGACCAGAACACGCTTGGACCCAATGTACTTGATCATCGTGTGCGACCGCTCCCGGCGGGGGCCTCATCAAAGAGCCACCAAACAAGTCGATTGAAGAGTCGCGCGTACTCCTCCGTTGTGCACAGGTGGTCCATCTCGAACCACCTGAACGAAGCGAGCCTCTCCGCTTGAATGCGGAAGTTCACGTGGTACTTGTTCCGGTAGCGAGCGAAGGCGCCATTTGTGATGACGGCGAGTGAGCACCGGGTGAATCTCGTTGCAACCTCCATGTACTGCATAATCTGGAAAGAGAGCCGCTCGTGGGCATTGCCATCGATCTGCCGGCCGGTGCTCGACTTGGCGGTCTTGTATTCCAGTAGAACTTTTTCCTTCAGTACGCCGGCTTCTTCCAGCACGATCGTGTCGTCAAACTTGGTCTTCATGCCTGAGAACTGGGCGGGGTAGTTCTCGTTGGCGTAGGGGCCGCTGGCAGGTGCAAAACGATCGACGACTTCCGCCCGGCCTGGAAACGCACCGATCAGCTCGTCCACAAGGAAGTCCAGCGCAAGCCAGTTGCCGGGCGCGACACCGGATGCTCCAGAGACTGGCTGCAGTGTCGGGATGAAGACTGCGCGGTCGTCGACCACCAGTCGCAACCAAAGCCGTGATCGCGGCCCGGCGATCCACTCCGGTTGGGCCCCCCTGTCGACGCAGTAGCTGGCCGATGCCGACCAGAACTCATAGACCAGCTTCTCGAACTGGTCGCCTTCCCGTCGTGCGCCGGTACCCGTATTCGCGATGCTGGCCCCGGCCTCGAACGTCTCCATGCGGGTAGCGATTTCTGATAGCGCAGTGGTTGGGAATGCTGCTGGCATCTTCGACAGTGTATCCCTATCCACAGATCGCGGCGGCGCACGGACCCACGGGTAGCATCCGGCGCAGAACCGGGCACGATATCGTGGGCTCGCGTCCCGAGGTTTGGCGCATTCCCGTCGTCCATGCTGGGCGTCGCTATATTGCGCGATGCCCGCGCCCGAACAACGCGACCTGTTGAGCACTCCGGCCGAGCGGGCGGCCCGTACCTTGCTGGGATGGACGCTGTGCCGGAGGCTCGACGACGGGTTGGTACTGCGGGGGCGGATCGTCGAGACCGAGGCCTACCTGGGTGTCCGCGATGAGGCCGCCCACACCTATGGCGGCCGCCGCACCGCGCGCAACGAGGCGATGTACGCCCGGCCCGGGACGGCGTACGTGTACTTCACCTATGGCATGCACTGGTGCATGAACGTGGCCGTCGCGGGCGAGGACGACCCGCAAGCCGTGCTGCTGCGTGCCATCGAGCCCATCGAGGGAGCCCAGCGGATGGACGAACTGAGGCTGGCCAACCCCAGGGCCGCGAAAACGCTACCGCTGCACAAACTGGGGGCCGGGCCGGCCAGGGTGTGCGCGGCCATGGGCATCAACCGCGGCTGGAACGGGGTGGATCTGCTCAGCCCGGGGCCCCATGGAGGGGCGTTGTGGCTGGAAGTGGGGGAGCGGCCGGGTGAGGTCCTGGTCGGCCCTCGCATCGGCATCGACCGCGTGGGCGAGCGGTGGCGTAAGGCGTTACTGCGATTTGGGGTGGCGGGTAGCCCGAGTTTGAGCAAGAAGTTCGGGTGAAATCCACAGGATACTCTGGGATATGGGTGTCGTGTGTTCGGTATTCACCTGGTGTTGGTGGTGGTGTGGGGGGATCGCCCCCGGCTGGCCGATAGTGGAGCGGGCCGCGAGTACCATGGAATGACGGGAGCGTGGTGGACCACCAGGTCCGGGAATGACCGGACCACTCTCGCGGGTTGGAACAGGTATGGAAGAGCTCATCGATTGGCAACGCATGCGGGCGCTAGCGCCCTTCTCCCCCGAGGCCTTCCGCTTCGTGCAGGAGGGGTTGCAGCACACTCTCGAGCAGGTCCGCGGCCAGAACGACGGCAATGAAGGGCCGACGGGCGAGTCGGTGGAGGACGACACCGAGCTCGACCTCGCGCTGCTCGGCGAGATCGCGGGCGTTGAGCCGGGCGATCTGGAAGAGATCTCCGCTTCGCAGTCGCGCCACGTGAGCGGGCAGGAGTTGTGCCTGGGTTTGCGGTCGCTGGCGGTCGAGAAGTACGGGCTGCTGGCCCGCACGGTGCTACGCGGCTGGGGTCTGAGCACCACCGAGGACTTCGGCAAGATCGTGTACGCGATGGTCGACACCGGCCTGTTGCGCACCAGTGAGAACGATTCGCTGGACGACTTCCGCGGCGTATATGAGTTCGACGAGGCCTTCGACGGCCCGCTCGATCGCTGCGCCAACGGCCCGGGCGCCGCCACCGACGAGGCCGGCGGGCTTGGCTAAGGCGAAGCCCGACAGCGACCCGCCGGAGCCCTCGCTGGCCCGCGCGCCGTGGTTCACACGGCACCTGTGGCAGATCCAGCCCATCCGAGACATACTGGTGTTCGCTGCCGTCTTCGGCGTGCTCTACCTGGGCTACGTGCTGCGGACGGTGACGGTGCCGCTGCTGCTGGCCCTCCTGCTTGCGTACCTGCTCGAGCCGGTCGTGTGCCGCTTGGAGAAGTCCAAGCACTTCACGCGGCAGGGGGCGGTGTCGGGCATCCTCTTTGCGGTGGTGCTGTTCGTGGCGGTGCCGGCGTCGCTGGCGGTGGGCTTCGCGGTGGTGCAGGGCGTGGATATCGCCTCGACCACGACAAAGCACATCGATCGGTATATGACCGTGACCGGGTACGTGCGCACGCACGACGGCTCGGTCGTCCCGCACTTCAACCCCGATCGCGGGCGGAACGATGACGCCCAGCCGCCGCGGTACGAGTTGCAGTTCTACGAGCGTGTCGAGCCGATCGCTGATGAGATGGGTGGACAGGCAGAGCCCGAGTCCGACACGCCGCCGGTGGGGGAGCTTGTCGAGGGCGCCGAGGATCTCGTGCTCGATGACGACGCCGAGAGCGACGCGCCGGCGTCCCTGCCGCGCGGCGAGCGCGTGGTCAACGACGAGGCGAACGCCGCATCGCGGGCCTTCGGCGGGCTGCCCGACGTGCTCAAGCCCGGGGTGCACCAGTACCTGCGCAGTCTGGCCCACGACCTGGACGCCGACGATCGCGGCGACGGCTCGGTGGGGCAGCTGCTCGACTGGGGCCTTGGCATCGTTCGCGGCAACGCCGCCCGCATGACCGACGCGGCGGTGCAGGGCGGACGCATCACGCTGGCTACCGGCCTGGCCACGGTGACATCCATCGGCATGCTGCTGTTCGGGCTCTTCCTGACGGGGTTCTTCTTCTTCTTTCTCTCCACCGGCTACGCGCACGTCCGCGGGTTTGGCTACGAGGTACTGCCCCACCAGCACAAGGACCGCATCGTCGACCTCTTGCGGCAGATGGACCGCGTGGTGGCCGGCTTCGTGCGCGGCCGCATCACCATCGCAATCATCCAGAGCGTGATCTTCACGATCGCGTACTGGCTCATCGGTGTACCGGCACCGCTCATCTTCGGGCCACTGGTGGGCATCCTGAGCATCGTGCCCTACGTCGCGCTGCTGGGCATCCCGCTGACCATCACCGCCCTGGCCCTGGACAACAGCGGGATGCTGGCCTTCCAGCAGACCTGGTGGTGGACTTTGATCGCCCCCGTGGCGGTCTACTTCGCCGGCCAGGCGGTGGACGACTACCTGCTGACCCCGGCCATCCAGGGCAAGGCGACCAACATGGACACGCCCACGATCCTCTTCGCCTCGCTGGCGGGGGGCATCCTGGCGGGCATCTACGGCCTGCTGCTGGCCATCCCCGTGGCGGCGTGCGTGAAGATCCTGCTGCGCGAGCTGTTCTGGCCGCGGTTCCACGCGTGGCTGCGCGGGGAAGAGAAGGACTTCCTGCCGCTCAAGCGATAGGGTTGCCCTCGCCCGAGCTTGCACCAACTGGGGAACACTATGAGCCAGATGCCGCCGTCGCAGCCGCCAACCCAGCCCGGGCCGATCCAGGCCGAGCCCACGGCCGTCCGCACGGCCATCCTGCTGTCGGCGATCTTCAACATCCTGGCCGCCGTCAGTTGGGCGTGGACGTGCATCGGCATCGTGCTCAGCGTGCCGCTGGTGATCCTGGCGGTCTTCGAGATCCTGCACTTCAACGCCCTGGGCCAGCCGCCCTACGGCCCCAAGCGGCCCCGGGCCCAGCTCCTGGGCATCCTGGAGATCTGCACGATCCTCGCGGGCAACCTGCCGTCGGTGGTCTGCGGCATCATCGTGCTGGCGTTCCTGGACAAGGTCCGCGACTGATCCGGCTCAGCGCCGCCGCCGGCCGGAGCACGCCACGCCGATCAGCACGAGCGCGCTGGCCGGGGCGGGGACGACGTGGATGGTGGCCTGGCCCTCGACGAGCTCGTCCAGGTAGCCGTGGGTTTCCAGGACGCGTTCTGCGAAGTAGACCTCGAAGCCGGTGGTGCGTGTTCGCAGGTCCACATCGAAGCCCGCCCCGACATCGACGGGCGCGGTGTAGGTGGCCCGCCAGAACGCGATGGGGTTGTCCATCGTTGGGCAATAGGGCGACGCGGGGCAGTAGTTGAGCTGGCCGGCGACGATGCCGTCGATGCCAGCGGTCGATCGCGCGCCGGGCGTCGTGCCGGGGCCGTCCATCGGCGCGACAAGTTCGAGCCCCGACCATCCCACGGAGCCGACGCTCGTTTCCAGGCTCGTCCACACGTAGCCCATGGCGAACTCGTGCTCGGGCCAGGCGGCCGAGAGCGTGACGGTGGTGCTCTGGCCAGGCCGCAGCGTGTCGTTCTCGATGTCCAAGACGATGGCGGCGTCGCTGGTCTGGGCCAAGGTGGTGCGGCGGCGGACAGCAGGACCGTACAGATACTTGATAGCTTTCGCATGGCGTTCTCCTCGCCCTTCCAGCATACTGGAAGGCGGGGATCGATGCAAGCTAATTTCGGCCCTACTTCCGCTTCTTGCGTTGCTTGAAACCCTTGGGCTTGCCGCCCTTGGTGCCCCGCTTGCGCGAGATGCTGGGCATCATGGCCGCCGCGGCCGCGGCGTCGCTGGACCCACCGGCCCCCTGGGCCATGTGGGTCATCGTGCTCATCTTGCTGCGGGCGCTCATGTCGCCCATGCCGCGGGTGAGCTGGTTGATGGTGTTGAACTGCTTGACCAGCCGGCCGACGGTCTGCTGGTCGACGCCCGCGCCCTTCGCGATGCGGCGCTTGCGCGAGTTGTCGATGAGCTTTGGCTTGGTGCGCTCGGCGGCGGTCATCGACTGGATCTGGGCCTCGACGCGGTCGAGCTCCTTGTCGTCGATGTTGACGTCCTTGAGCGCCGAGCCCACGCCGGGGAGCATGCCCAGGACCTGCTTCATGGGCCCGAGCTTGCGGATGGTCTTGAGCTGCTTCAAGAAGTCGTCCATGCCAAGCTCGCCGCGCATCATCTTGTTCTGCAGCTTCTCGGCCTCTTCTTCGGTGACTTCCTGCTGGGCCTTCTCGACCAGGCTGACCACGTCGCCCATGCCCAGGATGCGGCCCGCGAAGCGCTCGGGGTGGAAGGGCTCCAGGGCGTTGAGGCCCTCGCCCGTGCCCACGAAGCGGACGGGCGCGCCGGTGACTTCTCTGACACTGAGCGCCGCGCCACCTCGGGTGTCGCTGTCGAACTTGGTCAGGATCACGCCGTCGATACCCAGCTGCTCGTGGAAGGCCTTTGCAGAACGAACCGCATCCTGGCCGGTCATGCTGTCGACGACGAGGAAAATATAGTGCGGGTTGCACGCGGCCTTGACCTTCTTGAGCTCGCCCATCAGGTCGTCGTTGACGTGCAGGCGGCCGGCGGTGTCCAGGACGGCCACGTCGCTGCCGTTCTGCTTGGCGGCCCTGATGCCCCGCTTGCAGACGTCCACCGCCACGCCCACGCGCTCGCCGTAGGCCCCGATCTGGTCCAGCTCGCCGTGGAACCTCACCGGCGCGCTGCCGGGCAGGGCGCCGGCCTGCTGGGCCACGGTCTCGAGCTGCTCGACGGCGGCGGGACGCTGCAGATCGGCGGCCACGAGGGTGCTGGAGAGGTCCTTCTTGCGCAGCCACGCGGCGATCTTGCCGCAGGTGGTCGTCTTGCCGCTGCCCTGCAGGCCGCACATCATGATGACGGTGGGCCCGGGGCTGAACATGTGGACGCCCGGGTCGCTGGCCTTGCCCGGCTCGCCGCCCAGCAGGACGACCAAACGATCGTGGACGATCTTGATCATCTCCTCGCCGGGCTTGACGGCCTCGGTGACCTTCTTGCCGATGGCTTCCTGGACGACCTGATCGCAGAACTTCTCGACGACCTCGAGGGCGACGTCGGCCACCAGGAGCGACTCGCGGACCTGGGCCATGGCGTCGCGGACGTTCTTCTCGGAGATCGACCCCTGGCCGGAGAGGTTGCGGAGCGCGGATTGGAAGCCTTCGGTGAGTCGTTCGAGCATGCGGGATCCTTGGGTTCGAGTCGGTGGGGATTGTAGAGGGCTCGTTGGGGCGTCCTACCGTTTGGCTGGATGGACACCACAAGCTCCCCTAGCGCCGCCAAGCCTGACGCCGCCCCCGCACCCCCCGCGGAGCGGCCGCTGCGTCTGGCCGCCATCGACGTGGGCAGCAACTCGATCCGCCTCTTGATCGCCGAACGCGACGATGAGGGCGGGTACCACGTGCTGGACGAGGAGAAGGTGAGCCCGCGGTTGGGGCACGGGCTGGCCGAGACGGGGATGATCGCGCCCGATCGGCTGGAGGAGGCCATCGGCGCCGTCGAGCGGATGAAGCAGATCGCCCTGGGCTACGGCGTGGCCGAGGTGCGGGTCATCGCGACTTCGGCGGTGCGGGAGGCATCCAACGGGCACGAGTTCGTCGCCAGCGTGCTGCGGCTGAGCAACCTGCGGGTTGAGGTCATCGGCCCCGAGGATGAGGGCCGCCTGGCCCACAAGAGCGTGGCGGCGGCCTTCGACGTCCGCAAGCTGCCCTTCGCCGTCGCGGACATCGGCGGCGGGTCGACCGAGGTGGTCTTCAGCCGGGCCGGGGCGGTCGAGAAGGTCGTGGGCCTCAAGCTCGGCGCGGTGCGCGTGGCCGACATGTTCGGCGGGGCGAAGGCGTCCGAGCCCCACACGTTCGACGAGATGCGCCAGTACCTGAAGGGGGCCATCGAAACCGCCGTGGGCAAGATGCCCCTCAGGCCCAGGGCCCTCTTTGGCACCGGTGGCACCTACAGCGCCCTGGCGGCGATCAACCTGGCCAGAGACGGGACCAGCGCCGAGAGCGTGCAGGGCTATCGCCTGAGCCGCCCGCGCGTCACCAAGACGCTCACCAGGCTCCGCGCCGCCCTGGAGAAGGGCGAGAGCGTCACGGGCCTGAACAAGGACCGCCACGACATCATCCTGCCCGGCGCGGCCATCGTCGAGGCCCTCATGGACACCCTGGTGGTCGACGAGCTGGTCGTCCACGACCGCGGCATCCGCGACGGGCTGATGCTCTCGATGCTCGAGGCCCACCGCGTTGGAGGGCACGAGCGCAAGGGCCCGGCGGGCCCGCGGGCCACGCGCATGACCCTTGGCAGCCGGGCCGAGAGCGTGCGCCGGTTCGCGCGCAAGTGCCGATATCACGAGGCCCACAGCGAGCACGTGACGATGCTGTCGCTGGAGATCTTCGACCAGCTCGCCCAGCAGCTGCCCGAGGTCGCCCGCCAGCTGGGACGATCGCACCCCAGCCACCCGCTGGCGGTCGACCACGACACGGCGATGGACGCCCAGGGCCGCGGCGTGCTCGAGGCCGCCGGCGTGCTGCACGACATCGGCTACCTGGTGAACCACAGCAAGCACCACAAGCACAGCTACTACATCATCGCCCACGGCGAGCTGGACGGCTTCAGCCCCCGCGAGCGCGAGCTGATCGCCAACATCGCCCGCTACCACCGCCGCAGCCCGCCCAAGAACAGCCACGGGCCCTACAAGGCCATGGACAACCACGACCGCAAGATGATCCGCCGCCTGGCGGGCATCCTGCGCATCGCCGACGGCCTGGACCGCACCCACACCCAGACGATCGACCGAGTGGCGGTGAGCATCGACACCGGTGGGGGGGGCGACCACCCCGGCACGGCGGTGTTCGCCGTCGAGTCGCCCGGCGACGCGAGCACCGGCCTCTGGGGCGCCGAGCGCAAGAGCGAGTTGTTCGCATCGGCGTTCGGGCTGCGGTGCGTGTTCGAGGTGGGCTGAGGGAGCCACCGGGCGCTGGACTTCTATAGGTCTCGTCCGACCCCACTGCCACGGCCTGGCTCAACCTCTGGCGGGTTCATGAGCCGGTACACCGTTTGCAACTCGTCTTGGCGGCACCGCCCACGCCGTCGTGAACGTGTGCCCGGTGGCTACCCCTGGCCTGGTGTGGCCAGAGTCGGCCCGCCAGCCTGAGTTTCGAGCCTCGAAACTGTCAGATCGAAGGAGTACAGAGAATGCACACGGCCCCCTCCCACCGTCGTGCGTGCGGCCTGCTCGTCGCCGCCGCCCTGACCGCCGCCAGCCCCGCACTCGCGATCGATGATGTCGAGCCCGGCCCGACCCGGGCCCTGGAGCGTGACACGGTGTTCCAGCCGTCGTACGGCGACCAGTTCTATGGCGAGGTCGCCGCGGGCGTGGACGAATACTTCGCGGTGTGGGCCGATACGCGCGTGGGCGGGCGGGCCCCCATCGGCTTCGACCTGTACGGCCAGCGTATCAACCCCGACGGCACGCTGGAGGCCCCGGGCAGCATCGCGCTGCTGGCCTCGCTCGATCGCCGCGTCGACGGCGTGCCAGCGGTGGCGTTCAACGGCTCGATCTACCTGGCCGCGTGGTGCGAGGGCGACGAGCTATGGGCCATGCGCATCGAGCAGGACGGCACGCCCATCGACCCCGATGGCTTCCTCGTCGGCGTGCGGCGCACGCTCCAGTGGCCGTCGATCGCCAGCGACGGCGACGGCTTCCTGATCGCCCAGGGCGGACGCGATGACAACCTGTACGCGACGCGTGTGGGGGCCGACGGCGCGGTGCTCGATCCCGATGGGCTCATCATCGACTCGGGCGTCACCAGCAGCGGCTTCCCGAAGGTCGCCTTCGGTGATGGCGCGTACGTGGTCACGTGGAGCCGCCTGCCGGGCGGAAACGTGCGGGCCCTTCGCATCACGCCCGATGGCACGCTGGTCGACGGCGTGGGCGGGTTCGACGTCTCCGGCGGAGACTTCGACGTCTCGCCACAGATCGCCTACGACGGCGAGAAGTTCCTCATCGGCTGGTCGCGCGAGGACGTGACGCACTTCGACCTGTACTCGTCGACGGTGGACTTCGGCGCGGGCATCGCGGTTTCGACGCCCCAGGAGTTCCTCGACGGCGCCACCCTCGGCTTCATCCGCAACACGCAGATCGCCTTCAACGGCCGGGACCACCTGTTCCTGATCACCGTCGACGAGCCGACCAGCGTCTTCCGCGACGTGTACGCGATGCGCCTGGATACCGGCGGCTTCGCGCTCGATCTTCCATTTCCCGTCGACAACACGCCGCAGCTCGGCCAGACCTCGTTCGGGCTGGCGAGCCTGGACGGGCAGTGGCTGGCGGGCTATGAGGCCAGCGACATCCTGGGCGTCGACCTGGTGTACGACGTGCAGGCGGCGCGCATCGACGCGGGCGGCACCGTGCTCGATCGGCCGCAGCCGCTGGAAATCTCGCCTGGCGCGACGTGGCAGGTGCAGCCGGCGATCGCCGCGACGGCCGGCACTGCACCCGGTTCGCCCGCGTTCCTCACGGTCTTCGAAGACTGGCGCGAGGGACCCAGCGACTACCAGCCCGACCTGTACGGCGTGCGCGTGGATTCCAACGGTGTTCCCATCGACACCACCGCGTTCCCCGTCTCGACGATCGCCGGCTCGGCCCAGACCGACGCCCACGCGACGTACGCCGACAGCTCCGTTGGCGAGCAGTTCGCCGTGGCGTTCCAGAGCCAGAACGGCGCGATCGACGAGATCCGGCTCGCACGCCTCACCCTCGATGGCGCGCTGCTGACGCCGGCCGGCGGCACGCTGCTGTTCGCCAACCAGCCCAACGGCGACGCGCTGGACCCGCGCATCGCCTTCAACGGCGACCGATTCGCCGTGGCCTTCAGCGACGGCCTGCTCGCGCCCGGCGAGTCGGCCCTGCGCGTGCGGATGGCCGACGCCTCGGGCGCGCCCATCGGCGACACCCTGAACGTGCCCGCCGCCGACCGCGTGAACACCAACGCCTTCGACGTCGCGGCCGGGCCCGACGGCGAGTTCCTGATCAGCTGGACGCGTCCCTCGCCCGGCGGCGCGTACGCGACGCGGCTGTCGAGCGACGGCGCGTTCCTGGGCACCGCCACCCTGCAGACCACCGGCACCACCACCATCCGCTTCTCGCGCGTGGCGTACAACCCCAGGGCCAACGGCGGTGCGGGCTCGTACCTGGTGGCGTGGACGCAGTTCGACGGCGGCGGCCTGCGCGTCTTCACGCGCCCCGTCGGCAACGACGGCCGGCCCCTGGGCCCCACCGTCGCGCTGACCGACCCCACCTCCAACATCGCCGTCGTCAGCGTCATGGCCTCGGGCGAGGGCTTCGTGCTGGGCGGCTCGTCGCTCGTCGGCTCGGGCCCCTCGGCGACGTTCCAGCGCTGGGTGCTGCCCGTGGACGATACCGGCGCGACGACGGCCGAGCGCACGGTGCTGGCCCGGAGCGAGCGCGACCTGACCTACGGCGACGCGGCGTTCGCGCTCACCGGCGGCTCGCTGCTGGCGGGCTATAGCCAGTTCGAGAGCAACCCCAAGAACGCGGCGCGTCTGTTCGTGCAGCCGGCGGCCATCGGCGGCTGCCCGGCGGACATCGACGGCGACGGCGTGCTGACGATCTTCGACTTCCTGGCCTTCCAGAACGCCTTCGACGCCGGCGAGCCGATCGCCGACTTCGACGGCGACGGGGTGCTGACGCTGTTCGACTTCCTCGCGTTCCAGAACCAGTTCGATGCGGGCTGCGCGTAGCGCCCACACCGAAGCTCTCGGCGATCAGTGGGCCCAGGCTAAAGAGCCCGGGGTCCGCCAATGCAACGTTCTATGACAGCGCCCGCGAGTCCTTGACGCCCAGCGTGCGGTAGATCTCGCGCGTCGCCGTGCTCTTGTTGAGCGTGTACAGGTGCAGGCCGGCGACCTTGTGGTCCAGCAGGTCGCGGCACTGCTCGGTGGCCCAGTGCAGGCCCACGCGGCGGATGAGGTCCGGGTCGTCGCCCGCGCGACGCAGGGCGCGCAGCAGCGGGGCGGGGAAGCGGCTGCCCGCGGCCAGGTCGGCCATCTTGCCCATGCCCTTGACGCTGGTGATGGGCATGATGCCCGCGATGATGGGGATCTTGATGCCCGCCAGCAGGCAACGCTCGCGGAAGTCGTAGAAGTCGTGGTTGTCAAAGAAGAGCTGGGTGATGATGAAGTCCGCCCCGGCGTCGACCTTGGCCTTGAGGTGGTCCATTTCCTTCAGGCGGTTGGGCGTGGCGGCGTGGCCCTCGGGGTAGCCGCCCACGCCGATGCCGAAGGCGCGGTCGCGGCCCAGGTGGGTGTCCGAGTACGTGCGGATGGCGCGGACCACGTCGGCCCCGTAGCGGAAGTGCCGGAAGGGATCCTCGCCCTGGCGGCGGCCGGTGGGGGAACCGCCATCCTTCCCACCGCCGTCCAGTGGTGGGTCGCCGCCCAGGGCCATGATGTTGCGCACGCCCGCCCGGGCGTAGCCCTCGAGCATGCTCTCGACCTCGCCGGGGTCGTGGCACACGCCGGTCATGTGGGGGATGGGGTGCAGGGTGGTCTCGCGGCGGATGCGCAGGACCAGCTCGCGGGTGAGCTCGCGGGTGCCCCCGCCCGCGCCGTAGGTGACCGAGACGAAGCTGGGCCGCAGCTCCTCGAGCTCGCTGATGGCCTGGTAGAGCTTCTCGGCCGCCTCGGCGTTCTTGGGTGGGAAGAACTCGAAGCTGGCGGTCGTCCCGTCTCGCCGGATGATGTCGGCGATGTGCTCGCTGGGCGTCACGGGGCTGGCGTTGGGCGAGGCCGGCGGCGTGGCCCCGTTGGCGCCCGCCGCGGGTGTTTCCGTCTTGTTCGGCTTGGTACTCGGCACAAGAGGAGTATAAGGGCCAGGGGCGCGGTTCTCGACCGCCCGGCCCCGATCGCCGCCTAGCCGAACACCGCCGCCAGCGCGTACAGGATCGCCACGCTGGAGAACAGCAGGCACAGCGTCAGGCCGATGCCGGTGAAGATCGTGCCGAAGAACGAGCCGATGGCCCTGAAGAACCCGCGCCGCAGCGTGAACAGCGCCACCAGCGGCGCGAACAGCGCGGTGAACACCAGGTTGAACGCCGCCACCACGAACAGCGTCTCGCCGGCGGTCTCGCCCGAGCCGCCCTCGGCCAGCTGGCCGATGGCCACCACCGTCGCCAGGGCGGTGGCGATGGCCATGACCACCATCATCGCGCGGGCGGGCGAGGCGGCGACGGCCTGGCAGCCGCCGCAGCGGCGTTTGGCACGCGGCGCCACCTTGGCCGGCGCATCGGTGTCGGCGGGCAGCGGGGGTGCGGCGTGGCGGCAGGGCGTGGCGTTCATCGCGGTCATGGCGGGGTTCCTTCCGGGGTCGAAGGTGCGTCGCCATCTTGTTGGGAATAAGGCGCGTCTTCTTTCCCGGCCCCGTCCTCGGCTTCGGCTGGGGCCAGGTACGCCATCGACGCGCTGGCCAGGGTCAGCACGATCAGGAAGCCGCACATGTCGGTGATGGTCGTCAGGATCGGCCCCGACGCGAGGGCGGGGTCGGTCTTGAAACCCTTCAAGAGCAACGGCACGCCGCCGCCGATGCACACGGCGATCAGCGTGTTGGCCTCCAGCGCGCTGCCGACGACCAGGCTGAGCGCCAGGTTGCCCTTCCACAGGAACGCCACCGCGCCGATCAGGATGCCCAGCACGAAGCCGTTGATGATCCCCACGCTGCATTCCTTCATCAGCACGCGGAAGATGTCGCGCGGCCGGGCCACGCCCAGGGTCAGCTCGCGCATGCTCACGGCGACCGCCTGGTTGCCCGAGCAGCCACTCATGTCCGAGATGATCGGGAGGAACACCGCCAACGCGATCACCGCCTCGAGCGTGTCCTGGTGGAAGGCGATGACGCTGGCGGCGATGATGTTGAGAACAATATTGATGCTCAGCCACGCCAACCGCCGCCGGCTGCGGAGCGCCAGGGGCATCGAGCGCAGCTCCTCGCCGCCCACGATGCCCTGGCTGGCCCGGTACATGTCGTCGGCGTCCTCGCGGGCCGCCTCGCTCACCGCCGCGCGCTCCACCACGCCCAGCAGCCGCTGCTGCCCATCGACCACCGGCAGCGCCAGGAAGCCGTGGTCGTCGAAGATCCCCCGCAGCGCGTCGAACTCGGTCGTGTCGGCCACGCGCACCGGGTCCTTGACCATGATCTCGGCCACCGGCGTGGTGCGCCGCGCCATGAGCAAGCGCCGGATGGGGATGACGCCCTTGAGCGCGCCGCCCGCATCGACCACGTACGAGTACTGGATGTTGTAGTCGCGGTAGCGCTCGGCGTTTTCTTCCATAT
Organism: Phycisphaerales bacterium JB060; assembly: GCA_044440025.1. Lineage (GTDB taxonomy): Bacteria > Planctomycetota > Phycisphaerae > Phycisphaerales > UBA1924 > JAHCJI01. Next base: position 38,310 of record JBITAF010000125.1, read on the forward strand.
CGCCCAGCACGTCGCGCACGGTCATCGATTCGTTGAAGGCCAGGAACTCGGTGAGCATCAGCCCGCCGGCGGCGTCTTCGTCGTAGCTGGCCAGCCGGCGCGTCTCGTCGGCCACGTCGGCGGGCATGGCCGCCAGGATGGTGTGGGCCTGGTCCTCGTCGATCGCGGCGACCAGATCGGCCCGGTTGTCGCTGGTCATCTCCTCGAGGATCTCGGCGGCCTTCTCGTGGTCGAGCTGGCCCAGCGCCCCCAGCGCGCCCGCCGCCTGCACGCGCGGCAGCACCTCGCACACCTCGGCGGCCGACTCGGCGGGCAGCAGCGCCAGCAGCTTCGCTTGGTCACCGGTGTCCATCGCGCTGACGGCGTGGACGGTCTGCTCGGTGCTCGCGCTCTCCAGCCACTGGGCGCACACGCCGCCATCGCCGCGGTCGATCGCCTCGTCCAGCACGGCCTCTTCGGGCGCCTGGCTCTCGGCGTCGGCCGCGACTTCGGGCTCGAGCAGGGTCGTCGGGCTGGAATCTGGATCGGGCGTCGTGTTCGACATGCTGCCTCCGGCACGAGGAGAAGGGCCAGAAGCAAGATAGCGCCGCCCCCGCCGGGATCGAGCCGCGGGCCGGGCGGGCGTCCCCCGGGCTTCCCCGGGGCTCGCGCGTCTTATCCCCCCGCGGCCATCAGCACGAAGAACCGCCAGCGTCCATCGCCCTGGCGCACGGCCTCGTGCGCGGCCACGTGGCCCCGCGGGTAGCGCTCGTAGGCCAGCGCCATCGCCCGGCCGCGGGCCTGGCGCACGCCGGCGGCGGTGACGGCGAAGGCCCGGTGCTCGCGGCCGTCGATCTGGAAGGCGCCCTGGCGGAACCAGTCGGGGGTGGTGGGCGTGGTGGGGGTGGACGCAGGCGGGTCGGCCTGCGCCGTGCGCGTGGCTGCTTCCTCGCGCGCCCGCTCGTCCGTCGCGCGCTGGCCACTCGACTGGCCACTGACCTGGCGGCTCGCTTGGCTCTTGGGCTCGGGCAACGGCCTGGGCGGCGGCGTGCTCGAGCACGCGGCGAGCAGGAGCACGCCGGTCCCCAGCGCCATCGCCGTCATCGTCTTGCACACCACGCCGTCCGTGCGTTGCTGGCTCATGTCCTCATCCTATTCGGTCGTCCGCGTCAGCGGGCCGGCGCCGCGCCATCGGCGTCGGGGTCGAACAGCACCCGCTGGTCCCTGACCTCCCTGGGCCTGGTCCTGAGCTGGTCCAGTTCTCTCTGCAGCTCGCTCGCGCTCATGAACTGGTGGTACTCGCTGGCGAAGCGGATGTAGGCGACCTCGTCCACTTCCCTGAGCTTGGCCATCACCAGCTCGCCGATGACGCTCGACTCCACCTCGCGCTCGTACGCCTGGTGCAGCTCGTCCTCGACCGCTTCCACAATCCCCGCCTTGGCGTCCTCGGGGATGGGCCGCTTGCCGCAGGCCGCCTGGATGCCCCGCAAGACCGTGTCCGGATCGAACGGCACGCGGCTGCCATCGCGCTTGACCACCGCCAGCCGCGCCTGCTGCTCGACGCGCTCATAGGTGGTAAACCGCCGGTCGCAGTTCAGGCACGCCCGCCGCCGCCGGATCGCCCGCCCCCGCTCGGCCGGCCGCGAGTCGATGACCTTGTCGTCGTTATGGCTGCAATAGGGGCAGATCATCTGTTGTGAGGGGGCGTGGGGGGCGTGGGGGGGCGTGGGGAGCGGGTAGCGCTCGTGGGGGCTCCGTCCATGGTAGGGCGGGCCGGTGGCGGCACTAGATGTTGGGCGGCCGCCCCGTCTGCCCACCATTCTGACGAACCCCCGGCGTGAGCCGGGGGGCCGAAGCGTCGGAGGCCGCCCCCACGCCCGAGAACCCCGCCCCGGCGACGCCGCTGGACGCGACGCCGGGCGTCCGCTGAGCCCCTCGGAGCGTGCCCCGAGCCAAGCCGTGCGCGCACCGAGCGATCCGGAGCGTGCTCCGAGCCACGCAGGGCGTCCGCCGAGCGGCTCGGAGCGTGCTCCCAGCGTCTCGGAGCGTCCGCCGAGCGGCTCGGAGCACGCTCCCAACGACTCGGAGCGTCCGCCGAGCGACTCGGAGCACGCTCCCAGCGGCTCGGAGCACGCTCCGAACGGCTCGGAGCATGCTCCGAGCGACGCGGAGCACGCTTCAAACTCTCCGCGGGGTCGCCAGGGCGGTTTCTCTATCGGACTCGGGCAACAGAGGCGTGGCTCGATGGTCTTGCTTCGCAAATCTGTGGGTTACGCACTCTGAATCCCTAGGTGGGGCGTACTGATAGGCACTTGTACCCACTGAACGCGATTTCCTTTTTACGCACCAGTTTGACGTCGCAACCCGGAACTTCGGTCGCATGAATACAGATGATTAGCGTTCTCCATCGGTGACATTCCAAACTATCGCCTTTGAGCGTCAAGCAGGAGCATGGTCATGCCCGAACTCAACGATCAGCGGTTCGTCACGCGTCCTCGATTCAAGATTGTCGTTGTCGGTTTTCTTACGGCCGGCCTGTTGGCCGGAGCGGGACGCCTGGCCCAGGAGCGGAACGGCGATACCGATCTGGGCGAGAACGATCGGGTTCGCCGCCAGCAGGCGCAGGCGTTTTACGACCTCATGGCTCCCCCGGTCGGCACCGTGACGGCCTGGTGGGGTACGGCCGCCGACATCGACGCGATGCCCCAGTACGAGCTCTGCGACGGCGGCAAGGTCTCGACCGAGGGCTCGCCGTTGTTCGGGCTTACGAAGCCGGACTTGCGCGACAGGTTCGTGATGGGCGTGCCCGCCAAGCAGATTTCCCGCGACCTTCGGGCCAACGCGATCACCGATGGCGAGCACACAACTAAGCCAATCGCCCTTCCGAAGAGTGGTGGCCACGCGTTGACCATCGCCCAACTGCCCGCCCACAATCACGACCACTACCACTGGGTTGCCCAATCACGTAAAGGCCAAGCTGCAAACGGACGTCTTGAAGACAGCCCATCGAGTTCTCTTGCTGTGAACGGTGCCAACCCTGGTGCTAAGGACTCGAAGTATTCTGGATCGACGTTCGGGGGGAGTGCAAACGCGGGACGGTCCAGTGGCGCGCGCGGCGGCAGTGTGGGCGAGGGAAAGGCCCATTCACATTCGTTGCCGAAGGTTCCAGAGCACGACAACAGGCCAGCGTTCGTTGCGCTCCACTACATCCTGAGGGTGAAGTAATGGTGCACACGAGACACATGATGATGTCCTATCCTCTGAGAGTCATGCTGGCTGCGACGTCCCTCTCGATGGCGCTCTGGCCTATCCCTGCGAGCCACGGCTGTAGTGGCACGCCACCGGCCATTCTGCATGAACGCAGCGGTGATGGTCGCTCGCCAGCCCTCGACGAAGACGCGGACTATGAGACGCTCGTCGCCTTTCGCGCCCGGATTGCAGCCGTCGAAGCGGCCTTCAACGCCACCGCGGATGCAGAGTTAGAGGGGTCGACTGCAAACTATGAGTCGGCGCGGGCGGCTTTGCTGTCCGAACTCGGTACGATCGACAAACATACCGAACTCGTCACGTACGAAGTATTCCTGCTGTCGTGGCGGTTGAGCGCGACCGAGCGGGTGCGGCTGCTGACAGACGCGATGGCCGTCCAACCCGTGATGCGGGCACTGGTGACCGACGGCCTGCTCCTGTGCGTCACCAGCGAGTACGGGGTGTTACCACCTGAGGCCGATCGGACAATCCGGGGGCTGCTCGGCCCCCGCCCCGCACCGATCGCCGCTGGGAACGGGCCGACCACCGCAGCGGTATCGGCACCGGCGTGGACCTGGAAGCCGGATCCGACGCTAACGGCTCTCGACGCGAGCGAACTCGCCCAGGCGTGGCTGGGCGTGCCCGAATCATCGCCTGGCATGCCCTCGCTCCGGCGCAGGATCGGCGACCTTCGCACGCTGGCGACCTTCGCCACGGTCACACCCTCCATGGTCTGGGGTGGCGCGAACGTCTCACGGGATGAGTCCGGAGCGGTCCGCCTCGTGGCTTCGCATGGCATCTTTCCAGTCCTGAAGCGCTATGCCGATCCCGACGCGGGGCATCCGGACATCGCGTTCGCCATTGGCGCTTGGAGATTGCGAGACAGTATTGCCGAATTGGTCGAGCGCATCGCAATCGCCGAGTTGGCAATTGGCAGAAATGCAGAGGACATCGCGGCGCTTCGTGCGGCGGACGCCCGGTTCGAGAAGCGCTTCCGCTCGATTGAGTCCGCGTTAGAGGAGATCGATCAGCGGCTCTCAGCCGTGGAAACGAGGCTGGGCCAGATCGAAGATTATCTCGAGGGCAATCTGGATGAGGCGTCGCGATCGATCCTCCTTGACCGGTTTGCACCGATTTTGAGACACGATGGAGTGGATTCGGGACCGATCATGTCGCCCTCTGACTTCGCAGCCGGCAGCCTGCCGATGGCTCGCAAGGACGCCGACGAGCGGATCGTCGCCGCCGTTGCCTCGCTCGGGGGGCGGCCGTTCCAGGATGCTCGTCAGTTCTCAGAGTGGCTCGGCAGAAGCCTCGGCGATGGCGTCGTCGTCGCCGATCTCAGTGGGGAGTTGGAACTCATTCCCTTAGGCTTAAGGCGCGCAGGTGTGCTGCCCGTTGCCGTGGATGGCCAGTTGCCTAGGCGTGACGGCGATCGAGTCCGCAAGATCAATGCCGCGGGCACGGGTGCAAACCCGTCCAGCCCAGCGCCAATCTATGGCATCGTTCGGAAACTGCGGGCTGAGGATGGCAATCAGCACTTTTCTGTGAGCTACTACTGGTTCCACGCGTGGAATGAGACGGCCGCCCCCGAGGACGAGGGCAACCATGAGGGAGACTGGGGCGGCATCGACCTGACCGTCTATGTCCCATTCACCGCGGGAAAGGGGGCCGACGCAGCCAAGGCCGAGATCGTCGACGCGATCTACCACGAGCACGGTAATCCAAACCGTTTTCGACGAGAAGCGCTCGAGTTAGTGCGAGGCGTTCGTCCCGTGGTGTATCTTGAACGAGGCACGAACGAGGCGCATCCGACCCCCGGGGGCACTGCTCGGTACAAGGGCCCATGGCCGGTTGATTTCCCGGTGATCCGCGAGCACCGCGGTAACGGCTGGCACTATGACACGCGGATCGGCCTGGTCGACTTGCTGGATGCGGACAACCGCCAGCGAGTCGATGTGTCCCTAGTTTGGACATACAAGGGTGAGTGGGGCGAGTTTGACGCCGATGAGTTCAAGTGGCTGCACGGGCACAATACAACCAATCCCCCATCGCCACTCTACCAATCCAAGTTTGCCGCCCGCACCGAGTATATTGATCACAGGTAGAAGACAGTGAGGTCGGTACAGGCAGGCTTTACACCCCATGACGGACAACTTGAGGCGTTTGAAGACTCGCTCGGCGGATGCTCCGGCGGATTTCTTGGGTTCATCGGCCAATAAAAACCCCCCGCACGCCCTCCCAGCCCCGATCCGGGCCCGATATCCGCCCCGGGGCCCACTTTCTGACCCAAATCGTCACTGACGGACTGAAGTGCCCCTCCGAACCACTCGATACAGGTCCTGTGGCCCGCCCAGCCGGCACTGTCGCCGGGGGAGAGTGACCACAAGACCCTGGGCCTCTATAGGAAGGCCCGCAGAACCGGAGCGTGCACCATGCCGCGATTCCCGAAGAACGAGGCCGCCTTCATCACCTACGCCAAGCAGCGCATCGCCGACTGGAAGGGCGGCCAGGCCGGGCCCCCCGATACGGGGTTGTCCGCACAACAACTCACAGATACCGAAAATGCTGTGAACGAGGCAGAATCCGCGTACAACGCCATGCTCGCGGCGAGGAACTCGGCTCGCACGGCCACCGGCACCAAGAACGACAAGCTCGAGGCCCTCCGCGCCATCTTCGGGGCCGACGTGGACACCATCGACGCGTACGCCAAGGCCACCAACAACCCGGGCGTCTACACCCTGGCGGGCATCCCCAAGCCCAAGGACGCCAGCGAGCGCGAGGCGCCGCCCGCGCCGACCAACCTCCGCGCCGTGGTCGATACCGACGGCTCGGTCGACCTGACCTTCAAGGTCGCCGCCGGCGGCGGGGCCACCTACCTCGTCCAGCGCGTCCTGACGCCCATCGGCGGCGCCCCGGGCCCCTACGAGTTCATGGGCTTCGCCAACGACGACAAGACCTTCACCGACAACGCCGTGCCCGAGGGCATCAAGAGCGTGGGCTACCGCGTGTCGGCCCGCCTGGCCACCGGCCCCCAGAGCAGCTGGAGCCAGACGCTCATCATCCCCTTCGGCAGCCAGTCGAACAACCCCGCCGGCAGCATCGCGCCGACGGAGGCCAAGGACCAGAAGGACGCCGGTTAAGAGCAGTTCGGCAGCGCGATCAAGCGGCGGATGGGCAGATCTGAGGGGTCCGGATCTGCCCATTTGCCCATTTGCCATCTGCCCATGTGCGCTACCCCCTCCTACCCTCCATGCCCATGATCCACCCCTGGCACGACGTCACCCCCGGCTCTGGCAACCACCCGCTGCCCGGGCACTTCCGCGCGGTCATCGAGATCCCCAAGGGCAGCCACAACAAGTACGAGCTGGACAAGACCAGCGGCATGCTCAAGCTCGACCGCGTGCTCTCCAGCGCCGTCTACTACCCGGCCAACTACGGGTTCATCCCCCAGACCCTGGCCGATGATGACGACCCCTTGGACGTGCTGGTGTTCAGCGTCGAGGAGGTCGTGCCCATGTGCCTGGTGCAGGCGCGGGCGGTGGGCCTGATGAGCATGATCGACGATGGGCAGGCCGACCACAAGATCATCGCCGTGCTCGAGCAGGACCCCATCTACGACGACTACCTGAGCGCCAGCGACTTCCCGCGGCACACCTTCAAGATGCTCAAGCGGTTCCTCGAGGACTACAAGGTGCTCGAGGGCAAGGACGTGGAGGTCGACGAGATCATGCCCGCCGAGGCCGCCCACCCGATCATCGAGAACGCGCTCAACCGTTACAGCGACGAGCGGCGGCAGGGGAAGATCCCCGGGTTGCACAGCTAGGCGGCGAGCCTACCGCAGCAAGTCCCACCGCATCATCGCCGCGCTGGGCACGATCGATGCGCGGTCCTCGGGCATGGGCTCGCCCCGGGTGTCCACGCGCGTGATCTCCAGCGTGCCGGGCTGGCCGGTGATCCGCAGCAGGTACGGGCCCGGCGGGGCCAGGCGGACGTTGTAGGCCGTGCGGAAGGAGGGGTTCCGTGCATCGCCGCCGGCGGGGTTGGGGCCCGCCGAGAGGCCGACCACCACGCCCAGGCGTCGCTGGGTGAAGATCGAGCCGCCGCGCTCCAACGCCTGCTCGTGCCGCGAGCCCGGCGGGACGCCGAAGAGCACCGAGCCGTCCCCGGCCAGCGGGCCCGAGACGAAGGCCTGCCTGGGGTCGACCTCGCTGCCCGCGTCCAGGCGCAGCCAGGCGCTCGACTCGTTGATGACCGTCAGCCGTGGGCCCGCGCAGCCCGAAATGCCCAGGGCGATTATGGCAATAATGCAGCACATCGCAAGCCGGAGGCCCGCATGCCCCCACAGCCGCCCGACAAGCCGGTCTACACCGAGACGCAGTACCTGCACCAGAACGCCATCGTGCGGTACCTGGTTCCCATCTCGGCGATCACGTCGTCGGGGCTGGCCGTCGTGGTGATGGGAGCCAAGGGCGCTCCTGCGACGAGCATCGCCGTCGCGGTGGCCGTCGGCCTGGGCCTGCCGCTGCTGCTGGGCATGCTGCCCCAGCGCACCGTCGTGACCGAGCGCGAGCTGCGGGTGCGGAGCATCGTCGGCTGGGGCCGGCGGGTGCCGATCGACGCCATTGGCGGCGCGCAGGCGGTGCGGTACAACCCGCTGGCGGACTGCGGCGGCTGGGGGCTGCGGATGTCTAAGAAGCACGGCCTGGTCCTCAATGTCAGCGGCGACCGTGGGGTGCACGTGCGCTACGCGTGGAAGGGCGCCGAGAAGTCCATGCTCATCGGCAGCCGCCGCAGCGAGGAGTTGGCCCGCGCCATCGCACTGGCCGCCGACCTTCCCGCAGATGCGCCCGGGCATGGCGATGCTCCGTTTGTACCGGCCTGAACCAGTGCCGGTCTGAACTCAGCCGGGGATGCTGGTGGCCTCGGGGCTCAGGCCCTCGCGGCCGGCGGCGGCGGGGGCCGCATCGTCCGAACGCATCTGCCGGGCAAGCTCGGCCGCACGCTGCGGGGTGAGCTGCTCGTGCAGCTCTTCGTCGTACAGCGCCACCGGCGCCGTGCCGCACGAGCCCAGGCACTCCAGCTCCACCAGGCAGACCTTGTCGTCCCTGGTGGTTTCGCCCACGTCGATGTCCAGCGCGTCCTTGATGGCCTGGCTCACCTCGGGCTGGCCGCAGAACTCGCACGCGATCGAGCGGCACACGCCGATCACGTGCCGCCCGCGCGGCGCCAGGGCGTACTCCTCGTAGAAGCTGGCCGTGTCCATCACGTCGGCCGGCGAGAGCTCCAGGAACTCGGCGATCTCTTCCATCGCCTGGGGCGGCACCCAGTGGTACTCGTGCTGGATCATGTGCAGCGCCGGTAGCAACGCCGCCAGCGTGGTCTCGAAGCGCGGCAGGTAACGCTCGCTGAGCTCGTCGCGCATGGCCTGGGTCAGGTAGGGCTCGTCGCGCCGCTCGATCTTGGTGGTGGCCGAGGGCTTTGGGATCCACGCCATGGTCGCTGCTCCGAAGGGAAATCGCGGGCCGAAACGGCCCGATGGTAGGGCCCAAGGCCGCCGCTCGGGCACCGAAGCTCAGGGCGATTCGGCCGGCCGATCCTGCAACGAGGGCGGCTTGGGATAGGCCACGCCCGGGCTGCACGTCTTGCCGTCGATGCGGTCGTGGGCCGCCATGGCGCCGGTGGCGTCGGTCCGCTGCACGCTCGCGCGGGGGATGCCCGTGATCGTGTCCACGTGGTGCGCGTCCGTCGGCGGGGCCTGGTCGGGGTTGCCCCACGCCACCACGTGCACCGGCACCCGCAGCGCGTTCTCCAGCAGCACGAAGTCGGCCTGGTTGGCCAGGGCGACGTACCGGCTCGGCACGTCGGCGGTAAAGATGAACGCCCCCTCGAACAGCGGGTTGGGCCCCGGCGGCGCGCGGTGGGTGTCGCCCACCGGCCCGGTCCACGTCGCGTCCAGCCCGTTGAACACCACCGCCGTCTGCCCCGGCTCGAGCATCAGGTCGGGGAAGGTGAACGCAAAGCGCCCGTCCTGCCCGCGGTGGCGGTCCACAAGCCGGTACCCCGCCAGGCTGATCGGCTCGTCGTGCGGATTGGTGATCTCGATGAACTCATCCCCCGTCGCGTGGCGCGTGCCGTCCTTGTTCGCATCGCCCCCGCTGGCCGGCACGGCGAACAGCACCTCGGTGATCAAGGGGTGGGGGTAGGGCACCAGCGGCTGCTGGGCGTCGGCCTCGGTCGATGCCTCTCGCTCGGGCGGATCGCCCGCGGGCCCGCCAGCCTGGCCGAGCAGGATCGCGATCGCCACGATGGAAGAAACCCCCACACCCATGGTTTAGGCTACCCCCGACAAGACACCGGGGCCACCAGCACGGAGAGCCACCATGCGAGTCGCGCGATTCTGGGCAAGGGCGCAGGTAGAAGAAGCCGGCTACGGCCGGGGCGCGTGGGGCTCCTCCGACGCCAGCCTCGACGAGGCCCGGCAGATCGCCGAAGACCGGGCCCGCAGGAAGCTGGCCGAGGTCATCAAGGCCGACGACCCGGGCCTGCACCACTACGAGTACCAGCGGCACGACCTGCCCGAGCCCATCGTGCAGGACGTCCGCAACACCGCCGGCGACCGCATCGCCGCCGTCACCATGAATCGCTACGGCGCCAACGTGCTCAACACCGCCCGCCTGGTCTTCGTCGATGTCGACCTGCCCGAGAAACGCCCGGGCGGAGGCCTGCTCGGCAAGCTCTTCGGCCGCAAGCAGCCACCCGCAAACTCCACCGACGCCCCCCTCGAACGGCTCCGCGCATGGTCACGCCAGAACACGTCAAACGGGGCCCGCGTCTATCGCACCGCCGCCGGCCTGCGATACCTGCTCACGCATCCTGCGATGTCACCCGACGGCGACGACACGGGCCGCCTGATGGACCAACTCGGGGCCGATCCGCTCTACGCACGCCTCTGCCGGGCCCAGCAGAGCTTCCGTGCCCGCCTGAGCCCCAAGCCCTGGCGCATCGGCATCGCCGGCGCCCCCAAGCTCACCTTCGAGAAGCTCGCCGATGCGGACGAGCGGGTCAATGCCTGGCTGCGCAAGTACGAGCAGGCGTGCTCGAAGTACGCCGTGTGCGAGCTTGTCGACCAGATCGGCAACACCCGCCCGCCCGACGACGACACCGCCCGCCTGATCACCCTGCACGACGACCTGGCGGGCGTGGGCTCGAACCGGCCGCTGGCGTAGGGCTAGTAGACCTGGATGGCCAGCCCGTTCAGTTGCATGGGCTCGCCGGGGAAGACCTCGAAGGTCGTGCTGCCGCCCGGGTCGATGGTGATGGCGGTCCTGGCGCCCTCGCGTCGCATCTCGAAGCTCTGGTCGCTGGTGTTCGTGATCACCACGGTGCGGCTCGATGCGCACCCCGACAACAGCAGGCACGCGATGCCGCAACCCGCGACGGCCACAGCTGTTTGTTTCTTCATCACGTTCTTCTCCCCACGCAGGAAACCTTACAAGTCCTGGCGAATCTCCCACACCCGCTCCTCGCTCACCGCGCTCGCGTCATTGCCCCACGACTTGCGGATGTAGGTCAGGATCGCCGCGATGTCGGCGTCGCTCAGGTAGTCCAGCCCCAGCATCTGCTGGCGGTACTCGCCGCTGGGCTCGAGCATCCCCGCCGCATCGCCCATGCCCTTCACGGTGACCTCCACCAGGTAGCGCACGTCGCCCTCGACCGCCGCATTGCCCGCCAGGGCCGGCTGCATGCCCTGCACGCCCTCGCCCTGGGGCTGGTGGCACATCATGCAGTGCGTCTGGTACAGCGATCGGCCCTCGGCCAGCGACACCACCGACTCGGCCGACCCGATCGAGGCGCCCGGCGTCGACTGCTCGCCGCAGGCCGGCAGGCCCAGCGAGAGCCCGAGCGTCAGAAGAATCAGAGCAACCACCCAGATCGTGCGTGCCATGCCCGATGGTACCCCCGCCCGGCCCGGCCGCCGGGGTCTACGTTCCCCGCGATGGCCGACCCGCCCCCCAGCCCCACGAAGCTCGATCCGCCCAGCCTCGCGGAACTGGAGGGCCGATTCATCCCCGTCCGCATCGAGGCCATCGTCGACGCCATCGACGCCGACCCCGACCGCTTCGGCGAGCTGGCCGGCTGGGCCCAGAAGATCTGCAAGGCCACCGAGCGCGTCATCGCCCAGGAAGTGGGCGAGCTGCACCGCCACCTGGACCGCCTCTACGCCGCGGCCAACCCCGACCTTGACGCCCTGGCCGAGCCCAACCCGCTCGTCTCCTTCGCCGACCCGCGCCTGCACGCCGCGCTGGACTACCTCTTCGACCGCGCCAGCTTCACGCCGCTCACCGACGTGGGCATCGAGGAGGCCATCCGCGCCGGCAGCGCCTACGGCCTGCGCGTCCGCATCAATCCAGACCGCGTGCGCTCGCTCGCGCTGCACGTCCGCGGCCGCGGCACTCTTACCCTCGTCCGCCGGGACACGAAGAAGCCCTGGATCAAGAGCGAGCGCGAGATAGAGATCTACACCCGCCTGGCCGTCGTCGCCCGGCTCACCGGCGAGGAGTGCCTGCGCCTGAAGCTCTTCCGCGACATCCCCGTGGCCGACGTCGAGGCCCTGCTGCCGCACGCCGAGGCGACCATGACCGTGCTCGACCGCGCCATGATCGTGGGCATGGGCGCCGGCTCCCTGGGCTCGCTGGCCAAGGTCGCGGTGGTGGGGGCGGCCAGCACCAGCGCCCTGGCCATTCCCGCGGCCATCGGCTTTGGCGGCATGGCCGTGCGCAGCTTCTTCGGCTACAAGCGTAAGAAGAGGCAGCGCACCAGCCACCGCACCGAGCACCTCTACGAGAAGAACCTGGCCAACAACGCCGCCGTGCTGCACACCCTCTGCCGCATGATCGCCCACGAGGAGGCCAAGGCCGCCATCATCGCCTACGCCGTGCTCGCCGCGCGGCACGACCTGCCCGAGCAGGACCGCTGGCCCATCGATGAGCTCGCCGCCCGCGCCTCGGCCTACCTCAAGGAACGCTTCAAGATCACCAGCCGCTTCGACGCGGGCATCGCCCGCGCCACGCTCGAGCGCCTGGGCCTGATGGAAGACGCCGCCCTGGCCGACCCCGACGTGGCGCTCGAGACCGTCGACAGGCACTGGACCACCCGCGATACCACCGGGTTCCACCTCAAGGCGATCGAGCGGCGCCTCGCCGACGATCAGCACGAGGGCTAGCCTCGCCGCATGACCGACGCGCCACCATCGATCCTCTTCGTCTGCCTGGGCAACATCTGCCGCAGCCCGCTGGCCGAGGGCATCTTCCTGCACCTCGCCCAGCAGCGCGGCATCGACGGGCTCGTGGTCGATTCGTGCGGCACGGGCGGCTGGCACGAGGGCGAGGGCCCCGACCGCCGGGCGCTCGCCGTCGCCAGGGCGCGCGGCGTGCACCTGCCCAGCCGCGCGCGCAAGGTCCGCCCCGAGGACCTCGAGAGGTTCGACACCATCGTGGCGATGGACGCGAGCAACATCGAGAACCTGCTCGCCCTGGGCGCCTCGAAGGATCGCGTCCGCCTGATGTGCTCGTACGACCCCGCGCACCAGGGCAGGCACGCCCCCGACGTGCCCGACCCCTACTACGGCGGCGACGACGGCTTCGACCGGGTCTTCGACATGCTGCTGGCCGCCTGCGAGGGCCTGCTCGACGAGATCGAGGCCGGCACGCGGGCGTGAGCCCCGCCCATGGGGAACCCGCGCCCCGGCACGCCCCGGCGCGAGCGACTTTGTTCATGGCGCGAGCGGCTTCCTTCATGGTGCGAGCGTCTCACTCCATGGCGCGAGCGTCTTGCTTCATGGTGTGAGCGGCTCGCGCCATGGCGCGAGCGGCTTGCTTCATGGTGCGAGCGTCTCGCTCCATGGCGCGAGCGTCTTACTTCATGGCGTGAGCGACTTTTTTCATGGTGTGAGCCGCTTACTTCATGGTGCGAGCCGCTTACTTCATGGTGCGAGCCGCTCGCACCATGAAAAAAGTCATTGCTTCGCCCTTCTTCTCGGACCGGTGGCCCCGCTGGCATGGTCGAGAGGCCGGTTCTTCCAAACAAAAAGCAATCAGATCGGGGCGGGCACGCTACGGCCGCTTCCGCCTGCGCAGGTTCCGAAAGAACGCCCGCAGCAGCTCGCCGCACGCCTCGGCCTCGACACCACCAAGAAGCACGGGCCGGTGGTTGAGCCTGGGATCGGCCAGCAGGTTCATCAGGCTGCCCGCCGCTCCGGCCTTGGGATCGAACGCGCCGAAGACAACCCTGCCCACACGCGCATTCACGAGCGCCCCCGCGCACATGCAGCAGGGCTCGAGGGTGACCACCAGGGTGCAGTGGTTCAGCCGCCAGTCGCCGGTGGCGTGGGCGGCGGCGCGGACGGCCAGCAGCTCGGCGTGGCCGCAGGGGTCGGCGTCGGCCTCGCGCGTGTTTCTTGCTTCCGAGATGATGCCGCCCGAGGCGGTCTCGTAGACGACCGCCCCGATGGGCGCCTCGCCCGCGGCGGCCGCTTCCTTTGCGAGCTCGATGGCCCGGGCCATCATCCGGCGATCGGCCTCCGTCGCGCGCTCGGCCGGCAGCGGCTGGGGCGCCCCGGGCCCGTGGCGTTGCTTGAACAATCGCCCGAGCATCTAGGGATTCTCGTCGTCCACGTCGCCCTCGCCGGCCGTGCCGGCCAGCCGCTCGGCGGGCAGCACGCGGGCGATGAGCAGGCCCAGCTCGTACAGCGCATAGAGAGGCACGGCCAGGGCGATCATCGACATCGGGTCGGCCGGGGTGAGCACGGCCCCGAGCACCACGGCGACCAGGATGGCGTACTTGCGGTGCCGGCCCATGGCCCGGGGGTCGATCAGGCCGGTCCAGCACAGCAGCAGCACGACCACGGGCGTCTGGAAGGCGATGGCCAGCGCCAGGGTAAGCTGGAACATGAGCTTGACGTACTCGGCCACGCGGAACTGCTGGCTGAGCCCGGGCGTGAGCGCCAGCGGCACGCCCAGGATGCGGACCCTGGGCCGGGCCTTGCGCTCCTGCGGGCCCTCCAGCGCGCCCTCCTGGATGACCTCCTTGGGGTTGGCGACCTCGACGGCCGGCAGCGTGCCCACGGCGATGCGCAGCTCCTGGTTCTCGGTGTTGATCCACATCTGCCCGGGGCTGGGGCTGGGCGGGTCGCCCCGCAGCGCGGGGACCTCGGGGAAGACCATGCCCGCCGGCGGCTGGGCCACGCCGGGCCTGGTGGCGCCCACCGACTGGCCGAAGCCGATGAAGAACGCCAGCACGATGGGCATCATCACGAAGTACAGGAAGGCCACCGAGACCAGCGTCAGCCCCACACTCATCGGCGCCAGCACGTACACGAACCGCCGCTCGGCCGCGTAGAGCCCGGGCGCGGCGAACTTCCAGGCCTGGTACAGCAGCCAGGGCAGCCCAACCAGCACCGCGACGGCGATCGACACGCGCAGGTACGCCCCGAAGGTCTCCATGGGCCCGGTGACCTGCACCACCGGTGGCAGCCCGCGACTCTTGAGGGCCGCGCGCAGGGGGATGAGCATCAGGTCGATCAGGTCCCGCCCGAAGACAAGGGCGGTCAGCAGGATCGGGGCCAGCCCCAGCAGCGCGATGATCAGCCGCCGCCGCAGGTCCTCGATGTGGTCGCCCAGGGGCATCGACAGCACGCTATCGGCGTGTCTTCCGGGGCGTGTCGCGGGCGGCGGTGGCACGGAGTTCAGTTCCTGCTAGGTGTCCGGCGTGAACCCGCCAGCCCGAGAATCCGAAGTATAACGGTATGGAACGATCGCAGGGCCTGCCGGATTCATGCTCCAGCCCCTGATCGGTGGCGGGCATGCCCGCCGGGCGCATCCCGGGGTGCCCGGGAGAGGATCGAGCCGATCGGGCGGTTGGCCAGGCATTTGGAAAGCGACAGCACGGATGAGCCAGAAAGCCCCAACAGCCAGCAGTGGCGCGTCGGTCGACCGTTACCGGGTCGATCCGGCGTTGGTCGAGCGCGCCACCGATGGGAACGCGCAGGCTGTCCAGCAGCTCTGGCAGAGCCACCGCCGGTGGGTGGCGGCCATCGTGCTGGCCCACATGCCGCGCGAGGCCGACCTGGACGACCTGCTCCAGGACATCGCCGCCACGTTCGTCCGCAGCGTGCGAGAGCTTCGCACGCCCGGCGCCCTGCGGCCATGGCTGCGGACGGTGGCCATCAACGCCGCCCGCGCCGAAGGCCGCAAGAAGACACGCCGCCGCAACGCCCTGGACAGCCAGGCGGCGACCGATCCGGGCACGTTCCAGCGCGACGAACTGCCCGATCTGACGGCGAGCACCCCCGACGACGCCGACGAGGCGCGGTGGCTGCTGGACCTTATCGCCCAGATGCCCGAGAGCTACCGCGAGCCGCTGGTGCTGCGGTGCGTGCGGGGGATGAACTACAAGGCCATCAGCGAGCTGACGGGCCTGCCCGAGACGACCATCGAGACGCGCATCGCCCGCGGCCGACGCATGCTCCGAGAACGCGTCGCGATCGAACGCGATGGCAAGACGGCGCCGGCTGGCGCATCCAAGAGTGGTGGTACGAGCAAGCGTGGGATGAACGGAGATACGAACGGATGAGCCCGATGGACCAGGACAATCAGCCCACCGAGCCGGTCGATCGCGACCTGCTCATAAGCCGCGTGGTGGACGACGCCGCCTCGTCCGCGGACTGGCAGCAGCTCCGCGCCCTGGCCGAGTACGACCCCAGCGTGTGGCGCGAGTTGTTCGAGGCCCAGCACGCCCAGGCGGAGCTGGCCCAGGCCGTGCAGCAGGCCATCGCCATCGCCGACAGCATCGACGCGCCCATCGATGATCGTGCCGGCCCGACGCTTCGGTTTCGGTTGCGAAAGGCGGGCAACTGGGCGGGATGGGCTCTTGCGGCGAGCGTGGCGGTCGTCTGGATGGCGCCCCACGTGACGCCCGGTGGCAACCAGCCCCCAGCGCCAACCATGAACACCGCGGGAGCACCCACGGGCACGCAGGTCCCGGTCGCGCGAGGCGTCACCAGCGAGCGTAACCCGGGCGACTTCGAGACGGTCGACCCGCGTGAGTCGCCGGCGAGGACCATGCTCACTCGAGAGGAATCCCCGGCGGCGCGCCCATACCGCCGGGCGTCGGCGGACGCCGGCACTGGCGCCCAGCAGCTTGCCGAGATGCCCGAGCGTGTACTGCTCGAGGTCCGCCCGCTCGCCGATGGCCGGCTCGAACTGATCTACGTCCGCCGGCTGATCGAGAAGTCGATTGTCAACGACGGCGATCTATATCAGGTCAAGCCCGACGACGCGGGCATCGACCGCGCCGTCCCGTATCGCACGCGTCGGCCCTCCTCGGGCCCTATCTGATTCGAGGTTCACCGCGGGCCGATGGCCCGATGGCTGTCAGAAGGCAGCTTCGCATCGTTCCAGATCGACGGGTCGCCCCAAGGCCCGCGTCCCTATCTGAAGGGTCGGTCGCCAACGCCTTATGGTGAGGACCGACCGCGACAAAACGTCGGCATGGATTAGGAGGCTCACGTTATGATTCAAAGCAACAACACCGTGGTCGATCGCATTATGCGTGCGGGGCTGGCCACGCCCGCGCTCGCGCTCACCATCCTCGCCGGCGCCGCCTTCGCGCAGTCCGGCGGTGGCAGCGGCCGTGCTTACGAGGTCATTGTCGAGACCGACGAGGCCGGGGATGCCGACGAGGCTCCCCGCGCCGGCATCGTCCGCCGCCAAGACGGCCAGAACGTCCGCACGGTCGTCGAGATCAACCGCATTGTCAACGGCAAGACCTTGTCGGTCCGCCGCGTCAACGACGATCCCATTGTCGTAAAGCTCGACGGCAAGGAGTTGACCGAGGAACACTACACGATGAAGGACGGTGTGGTGGTCATCACCATGCCCGGCAGCAATCAGACCGTCGAACTGACAATGCCCGGGCAGGCATTCGGCGCGGGCGGCAACCCGTTCGCAGGCAGTTTCGAGATCAAGCCCGACGCCCCCGGCGTGCCCGGACGTATCCAACTCCGTGGCAACACCGACGGCGATTGGGCCCAGGCACAGGTGGCCGAAGCGCCCCAGCCCAAGGTCATGCTGGGCGTGGTGATGACCGAGCCGGACGCGATGATCCTCGAGCACCTGGGCCTGGACGCCAAGAAGGCCGTGCTGCTCGAGCGCGTTGTCGACGGACTGCCCGCCGACAAGGCCGGGCTCGAATCCAAGGACATCATCGTCGGCTTCGGCGAGAAGGCCGAACCCCGTACCGCCGATGAGATCCGCGAGGTACTGGCCAAGGCCGACCCCGGCTCAGTGGTCAAGGTGAAGGTCATCCGCAAGGGCCGGCCCGTCACGGTCGACCTGAAGCTGGAAGCTTTCGACGCGCAGGCCCTGGGCCGCGTCGCGGTTGCGGGTGGAGGCGGGGGCCAGGTGCGGAACACCCCGCAGGCCACCGGCCAGTGGCGGGCGCTCGAGGCCGAGCGTGGCCAGCAGCACTCGCACATGGAGCGTGCCGAGAAAGCCATGAAGGAAGCCGCCGAGATGCTCGCCCGCATGGAGCGCGACGTGGACCGCACGGCCGCGGACGCACACAAGAAGGCCTCGCAGGCCATCGAGAAGGCCATCGCCGCCATGAAGGAGGGCGACGCCGCGGGCATGGAACTCGAGGACATGCGCCGCATCCAGCAGGAGGCCATCGAGCGTCTGCGAGGCGACCTGGCAAACAACCAGAACAACCGACGGTTCTGGGCCGAGCAGGGTGATGGCGGGGGCGGATTCGCGCTGACTGTCCCGGGTGAAGACCGCGAAGACCAGTGGGCCGAGCGACTCGAGCAGCTCGAGCACCGGCTTGATCGCCTCGAGCAGACATTCGACAAGGCTATGGATCGCGTGGAGGCTCGCACCGAGGCCATGATCGAACGCCTCATGGATCGCTTGGAGCGTGCCCTGGATGACCGCGACAGGGACGAAGGCAGGTAATCTTTCTGGCCGGCACGCACCGGGAAAGTTTTTCTTCGCGGGTGGTGCAACCCCGGCCGCGCGAAGCGGAACAAATCCGGGAGTGAACCTCACGCGACGGGGCCGGCCCGGGGAAGATGACCCGGACCCGAGCCACCAGCCCCAGTCACGAGCTCCCCTACGCCGGGCCTTGGATCGGGCAGGATCCGAGGCCCGGCGGTCCTTTTCTTGAAGCCCGATCTTCTTCGAGCCGAGGCTCGTAGCATCGATCGACCAAGGAGGGCCCACGATGAGCGACACCACCACCCCGCAAGACACCGCCTTCGCCCAGGACGCCTACAAGCGGCTCAAGGGCGAAATCCACAAGGTCATCGTGGGCCAGGACGAGGTCGTCGACCAGATGCTCCTGACCATGTTCGCCCGCGGCCACGCTCTGGTGGTGGGGGTGCCTGGCCTGGCCAAGACGCTGCTGATCTCGACCATCGCCCGCACGCTGAGCCTGGATTTCAGCCGCATCCAGTTCACGCCAGACCTGATGCCCAGCGACATCACCGGTACCGAGGTGATCGAGGAGAACCGCGCCACCGGGCACCGCGAGCTGCGTTTCGTCCAGGGGCCCATCTTCGCCAACGTGGTGCTCGCCGACGAGATCAACCGCACGCCGCCCAAGACCCAGGCCGCCCTGCTCGAGGCCATGCAGGAGCGGCAGGTAACCATGGGCGGCATGAAGCACGATCTGCCCAAGCCCTTCTTCGTGCTGGCCACGCAGAACCCAATCGAGCAGGAGGGCACCTACCCGCTGCCCGAGGCCCAGCTCGACCGCTTCATGTTCCAGATCCGCATCGCCTACCCCAGCCTCGAGGAAGAGACCGAGATCATCCGCCGCGCCAGCGAGAAGAGCACCGTGCAACTCGACGCCGTGCTGAGCGCCGACGACATGGACCGCGTGGCCCGCATGGTCGAGCACCACCCGGTTACTGAGCACGTCATCGCGTACGCCCTGCGCCTCGTCCGCGCCACACGTATCAACGAGCCCATGGACAACCAGGGCGAGCGGCCTCGGCTGGTCAGCGAGTACCTCTCATGGGGGGCCGGACCGCGCGCCAGCGAGTACCTCGTGCTGGCCGCCCGGGCCAAGGCCCTGCTCAACGGGGACGCCATGACAACCGTCGAGCACGTCAAGGCCGTCGCTCGCCCCGTGCTGCGGCACCGTATCCTGACGAACTTCAACGCCGAGGCCGACCGTATCACCACCGACAACATCATCGACGACCTGCTCGAGCACACGCCCGTCGACGGCATGAACGCAGGAGATCGCAAGCAGGTTGACGCCGTGATGAGGTCCTGAGCCAGCCAGCGCCCGCGCTTGGATTTCAACTTGGCGGTCGCTTCGCAGGAAGTCTGGAGAGCATGCAGGAGTCGCAGAATGCCACAGACCGTTCAACCCGTCGCCCCCGCCATTGCCATCGATACCAAGGCCGCTCGCAGGCGGGATCTGCATTTTTCCAGCTTCGAAGAAGTGTCCGCCGAGTTGGACCGGCTGGAGTCCTCGCTCGACGCAGGCACGATCGCCACCACAGGTAACTGGACGCCAGGTCAGGTCTTCGAGCACCTTGGCAAGTTTCTGAAGTTCGCCTACGACGGCTTCCCCACCAAGGCGCCCCCGCCCGTTCGGTGGATCGGCCGGCTGATGCTTAAGAGGAAAGCGACCCAGACCGAGGAACCCATCCCCTCGGGCTTCAAGCTGCCCAGGCAGGCCTCGGCACTGCTGCCGGAAGAGGACATCGCCGATCGCGACGGCTTGGCGTTCCTGCGCGAGCAGATCGCGCGAGTGCAGCGCGGCGAGACCATGACCCAGACAAGCCCACTGCTGGGAAGGCTGACCCACGAGGAGTGGATCACCTTGCAGCGCAAGCACATGGCTTTGCACCTCTCGTTCCTCGATCCGGGCGACGCCGGCGGCAGATGAATCTGCGCACGCTCCAGACCATCGCGGGAGCGCTCGTCGTCGGCGTCCTGATCCTGACCGCCACCATTGGCGCGTTCGCCTACGCACGCGCCGTGCCCGCCTCCCCCGCGCTGCTGGCCCCCCTGGCCGGGGCCGCAGCCCTGGCCATTCCTGCCTGCGTGCTCGCCGGCATCGCCATCAAGGCGAGCCTGCTCCAGCAGTCGCGCACGGCGTGGCTCCGCGGCGAGCATCGCGACGAGCAACCCGGCTCCCCAAGCGCAACCGATGCCGTTACCAGCTTTGAGGAGGCCTACGTCCGCGGCACGCTCATCCAGATGGCCGCCATCGAGGGCTTCGGCCTCGTCGGCGCCGTTTGCGCGCTCGTGACGGGCCAACTCCTCTTCCTCGTCTCGCCCATGCTGGCCGTCCTCGGCTTGGGCCTTATCTTTCCCACAGAGGCCAAGTTCCGGGCCACCGTCAAGCACCTCACCCGACCGCCCGATGAACGTGAACGCAGATTCATTGAGTCGCAAGACGCCGATTCACGTTGATACGCGACACTATAAGTGAAGTCAGCCGCGCTTTACGAAAGGGAGGTTCTATGACTCAATCCACCAAGAGTGCCGCCGTAGCTTTGGTCGACCAGCGCGTCGCCCGCGTACTGATCGCGCGTCCTACTCAAGGCAAGGCTCTCGACCTCACCGAGGCAGCATCGATCTCAAACCAGCACGAGAACGAGCACCAGCGCAACAGGCCCGATATGCTCGGCGGCCCGGGCAAGCGAGGGGCCGAGGCTGGCACCGGCGTCGTGGGCGGTCCGCATATGGTCAACGACACGCAGGGCACCGAGGCCGAAGAAGACCGCCGCTTTGCGCGCGAGGTTGCCGCATGGCTGGCCGGCCGGCCCGAACGCACCAACGGTGATCGTCTCCAGGTCTTTGCTTCCAAGCGATTCCTGGGCATGCTCCGCGACCAGCTTGACGGGAACAACGCCTCGCACATCGAGTTGAACGACGGCGAGTACGCCCAGATGCCAGCCTCCGAGCTGCGCACGCACTCGGCTTTGCGAGAAGCCCTACCGTTGCGATGACGCTGGCCCCAGCACCGCCCCGCCGGCCGAGGACACCCACCCATGGCCGCACACGGGCAGACGTTCGGCCCCGCCGATGAATCGGACCTCGCGACCGCCGGCATCGTGCTGTCGCGTGCGTTTGGCCTCACCCCCGATGGCGCCGTGGAATGGATGCGTGACAAGGTCACGCTGCCAGAGACCCGGGTGCTCCGCGAGAACGGCAGGGTCGTCGCGACCGCCATGCGCGTGCCCATGGGCGCGTGGCTGGGCGGCGTGAGCGTGCCGCAGGTTGGCATCGCTGGCGTGGCCGTGGCGCCCGAGGCCCGCGGTCGGGGGCTGGCCCGGGAGATCATGCGTCGGTGCCTGCTCGACATGCACGACCGCGGCGAGCACGTCAGCACGCTCTACTCGGCCATGCACCCCCTGTACCGGGGCGTGGGCTATGACATCGCCGGCCACCTCTTCGGCATGCGCGTGCCCGCGGGCATGATCGCCAGCACCGATCGCGGCGCCGACTGGCGACCGATGGCCGAGGGCGACCTGCCAGGCGTGAAGGCCTGCGCGAACCAGCGGGCCCGCCACACGCCGGCCGCCCTCGACCGCGGCCCCTATGTCTGGCAACGCGTGCTGCAACCCAAGGAAGGTCCCGCCGAGGCGTTCGTCGCCGAGGACGAGTCGGGTCACATCGAGGCCTATTGCATCTACCGCATTCACCCCCGCACCGATGGGCCCACCGCCGGCAACGCGCGGGGAAAGGTCATGGACCTTTTGGACTTCGGCTACGGAAGCGGTCAGGGCCTCGATCGCCTGCTCGGGTTCCTCCGCGGCTTCGCGTCGGTGGTGGGGGAGATCGACCTGACCGACCACCCCAACTCGCCGCTTCTCTCCCGCCTGCCCGACCGTCGCTACGCGGTGAGCGTACACGATCCGTGGATGCTCCGGATCGTCGACGTGGCCGGTGCCCTGACCAGTCGCGGCTACGCGCCGGCGTTGTCATGCGAGTTCGTCCTGCGGGCGCACGACCCGCTCATCGAGGCGAACAACGCACCCCTGCGCGTTCGGATCGGTTCGGGGAGAGCGACGGCCGAGCCCGCCGCCGGGAGCGACGCCAGCGAGGCCGTCCATCTCGACATCCGTTCCCTCGCCCCGCTCTACACCGGGGCGCAGAGCGCCGGGCACCTCGCCTCGCTTGGCATGGTCCGTGGCCCGGCCGATTCGATCGCCGCCCTCGACGCCGCTTTTGCGTGCGCAGGCGGACCCTGCATGTTCGATTTTTTCTGAGCGCAGAAAGGCGTCGCGACCCGAGCAAAACTGGCCGCGACGCCGGGGGTATGGATTTCACAGGCCCTCGATCAGCAGCCGGCGCTGAACTCGTTCTGGAATCGCAGGAAGTCAAAGATCGTCAACGCGCCATCGCCATCGAAGTCGGCACAACGGCTTCCCGATCCGAAGGCGTTCTGGAAGGCAAGAAAGTCAAAGATGGTCAGGGTGCCGTCGCCGTCGAAGTCGGCCCGGCATGATCCGAAGTCGCACGGCGTGCTGTCCAGACGCAGGGCAGCACCGCCCGCCCCGAAGGGCGAATCGATCACGGTGATCTCTACGCGGTACCGGCCGGGGGCCAGTTCGGCCGATCCGCTTGAGAAGTTGCGGCTGGCGTAGGCGGCGTCGTAGTCAGCGCCGATCGTAAAGCCGTCACGCGGGGTGCTGGTGGTGAAGCCGGTCACAAGCGAGGCGCCCTGGAACACACGCACGCGGAACTGGTCGCCCGAGTTGAACGCGTCGGTCACCTTCAGCAGGCCGCAGTTCACGCCCACGGCGATGTTCTCGCTCACCACGTCGCCAAGACCGCCGAAGGTGAACGGACGCCACGGCAGGCAGCCGCTCTCGACGCCGGCACTGAGGAACTCGCCCACGGCGAACCCGCCAGAGTTCCCGTCGGTGTTCAGCACGCGGACCGACGTGATGTGCCCGCCGGCCGGGGCGCTGAACCCAAAGCCCATGGCGCCCGCGTCGCCCACGATGTTGGCGTTGTACGCCACGCTCGAGCCGGATGCGTCCCGCCCGGTGATCTCGAAGCTGAACTCGCCGAACTGGTTCGGCTCAACGTACACGATGAACGCGCCGACCTCGCCGGAGTCGAACCTCATGGTCATTCGGTCATTGGGGGTGAAGTACACCGGGCCGGTGTAGCCGTGGCTCCAGGTGGCCCAGCCATCGCCGATGCGACGCAGGCTCATCGAGGTGCTGAAGTCGACAGTCCGTCCGCCACCAACATTGGCGGAGGTCACGTCGCTGAAGGTCGCCCTGCCATCGCTGCCTGCCGACATGCTGTATCCATCCAGGGAACTGGGCGGGGCGGCGGTGCCCAGGTTCGTCCCGCTCACCTGCGCCTGCGTGGCGGCGGCGGCGATCATCACGGCCGCGCTGGCGGCATACTTCGAGGCGGTCTTGCTGATGCTCGGAATCACGGTATTCTCTCCATTGCGTTGTCTGGCGTGCGAGTGTTCTGGGGCCACCGGCATCATCGCCGAATCGTCAACCCCGTTTCGCGTCGGCTCAGTGCCGATACGCCGACAGCGCAAACCACCTCCCGACCTCACGCGCATCTCACAGGTTTCTTTGATGATCCCGCCCCGCGGCTACGACAGCACGCCGCGACGACGCAGCGTGCCCGCCAGCACGTCCCGGGCCTGGGCGTCGCTGGGCAGCTGCATGTAGCCGATGCCGCGGGCGCTCGCCAGCCGTGACAGCCGGCTGTTGTGGGCCTCCAGCCGCCGGCGATACTGGGCGATCAATGCCGGTGTCACCGTCACCTCGGCCGTACGCCCACTCTCCACGTCGGTCAGCATCACGTCGCCAAGCAGCCCCGCGTCGGCCTCGGTCGTCGGGTCGATCTCGCCCGGCGACAGCACCTGCAGCAGCACCGTGTCGAACCCACCCCCCTGCGCGAAGGCCAGTGCGTTCAGCGCGGGTGTCAGGTCCTCCTCGGTCAGGAAGTCGCTGATCACCACCAGCACGCCCTTGCCCACCCGCGTCCGGGCCAGCCGCAGCAGCGCCGGCACCAACTCGGGGTGGCTGGGAGTCACCTGTCCCCCGGCCGCCACCGCCTGCCGGTACACAAACTCCAGTAGCCGCCCCGCGCCCGAACGCCCTCGCACCGGCGGCATCCGCAGCAGGTCGGGCCGCCCCGGCACGCCAAGGGCCCACATGCTCACCCGGTCCTGGTTGCTCAGCCCCACGTACGAGATCGCAACCGCCAGCCGACGGGCCAGTTCCAGCTTTGGCGGCCGGCCGGCCTCCATCGACCGCGAGCAGTCGATGGCCACGTGCAGTGCCAGGTCCTCCTCTTCCAAAAACAGCTTCAGAAAGAGCTTCTCGAGCCGGGCGTACAGGTTCCAGTCCAGGTGCCGCAGGTCATCACCGCGCACGTACTCGCGGAAGTCGTCGAACTCGACGCTCTGGCCGCGTTTCTTGCTCCGGCGTTCGCCGGGCAGTTTGCCGGCGAAGATCTTGCGGCTGCGCAGCCGCATCCGCCCAAGCAGGCCCAGCAGCTCGGGGCCCAGGGCCTCCTCGAGCGTCTGTGGGTTCGCGGGTCGCCCCGGGGCGTGCAGCAAGGCGGGCTTCCTCCGCCCGATGGTACGGCCCCCGGCCGGTCAACAATGCGTGATGCACCAGTTCCCCTGGTTGATCGCTCAGGCCGATGGCGACGGATCGTTCCCTTCATGGATCCCCATCGGATACCTGCTGCTCGAGTGGGTGGTGCGCCTGGTCCTGGCGCCCATCATCATCCGCAAGCACAGCGCGGGCGAGGCCATGGCCTGGCTCGCGCTCACGCTCTTCCAGCCAATCCCGGGCGCGGTCCTCTACGCCGCCTTCGGCCGCCAACTCCTCGGCCGACGCCGCGTGCGGGCCAACCAGCGTGCCGCCCAGCTCGTCGAGACGCCCGAGCGGATCAACGCAATGGAGTCCCACACCGCCCCAGCCCAATCCATCGACCCGCCCTACCGCGACCTCTTCCGCCTGGCCACCATGGTCGGCGGCACACGCCCCCTGCACGGCAACAACGGCGAGATCATCGACAGCGACCACTTCATCGATCGTCTCATCGGGGCCATCGACGCGGCCACCAACCACGTCCACCTGCTTACCTACATCTACCGCGACGACGCCACCGGCCGCCGGGTCGCCGACGCCCTGGCCCGTGCCGCCGAGCGGGGCGTGGCCTGCCGCGTGCTGGCCGACGGATCGGGGTCGGCCGACTTCTTCTCCACGATGGCCCCGCGCCTGCGTGATCGGGGGGTCGAGGTCCGCGACGCCCTGCCCAGCCGATTCTTCCGCCGGACCCTGGCCCGCATCGACGTGCGCAACCACCGCAAGCTCACCGTCATCGACGGCCGCACCGCCTTCATGGGCAGCCAGAACATCTGCGACCTGGACTATGGCAACCGCCGCTACGGTCCCTGGATCGACCTGACCGCCCTGGTCACCGGCCCGATGGCCATCCAGTTCCAGATGCTCTTCATCGAGGACTGGGTCGCCGAAACGGGCGCCATGCCCGAGCCCGACGCCGAGCTGTTCCCCCCCGCCGAGCACACCGGCCCCATCGTCGCCCAGGCCATCCCCAGCGGGCCCGGGCGGCGTGAGGAGGCCTTCCGCGACGTCATCCTCGGATCGATCAACGAGGCCAACGACCGCATCGTCATGGTCACGCCCTACCTCATCCCCGATCCGCCCACCCAGCTCGCCCTGCGCCTTCGCGCCATGGCCGGCGTGCGCGTGGACATCATCATCCCCGAGAAGACCAACTCGTTCCTGGTCAACGCCGCCGCCAAGAGCGTGCTCGAGGAACTGCTCGACGCGGGTGCGAGCGTCCACCTGCACCAGAAGGGTTTGCTGCACGTCAAGGCCATGACCATCGACGAGAGCCTGACGGTCTTCGGCTCTGGGAACTTCGACCGCCGAAGCTTCCGCCTCAACTACGAGCTCAACCTCCTGGCCCACGGCCGCGACGTCACGGGCGCCATGCGAGAGCGCCTCGAGGCGTACCTGGACGATTGCAGGCCGATGCGTGCCCAGGAGCTCCGCGACCGCCCGTGGATCCAGAAGCTCGCCGACGACACCGCCAAGATCGTCTCGCCGCTGCTCTAGCCGGGCGCACGAAAAAGGGGGCCACCGGCACGCCGATGGCCCCCGGGTGTTGTCCGCGCGGGGGTCAGCCCTGGGGCTTGTTCTGGTCGCCGGCGTTCTCGTTGTCCTTGGCCGCGGGGGGTTCCACGCCCATCTCACGCAGGAGCTGGTCGATCTTCTCGGTCTTCTGGGGCATCGGGGCGGCCGGGTGCAGCCCGTTGAAACGCACCTTGCCCTCCGCGTCGACGATCGCCACGTGCGGGATGCCCGCCACGCCGAAGTCGGGGTTGAAGACCTCCTGCTCGGTGAACACCACCGGCCAGGTCACGTTGTGCCCCTCCATCACGGCGGGCATCAGCTCGTACTCCTTCTGCGGGTTGTCGGTGCAGTCCACGGGCCCATCCTCGCCGGGCACGCCGTACACGCGGCCCTGGGGGCTGGTCACGCCCACGATGGTCACCGGCTTGCCCTCGTAGTGGTCCTGGAGCTCGCGGATCTTGGGGAAGCTCGCGATGCACGGGCCGCACCAGGTGGCCCAGAAGTCGATGACCACGACCTTGCCCTTCAGGTCGTCGAACGAGGTGATCGACGAGTCGCTCGACCAGGCGATGGTCATCTCGGGCATCTCGTGGTCGATCAGCATCCCGCGGGCCGCCGCGCCGTCCATCCGGCCCAGCGTGTTCTGCACGTAGCCCAGCGCGTCGCCCAGCGCGGGCTCGCCCTGGTCGTCCTTGGCCTCCACCGCCCGGCCAAGCATCGCGACCAGCCCGACGCGGATGGACTCCTTCTGCTCGGCGTCGATGCCCTCCATCCGGTCCAGCGACTGCCAGTACATAGCCCCCTCGGCGGCCATCTCCGGCGGCGCGTCGGCCAGCATCACGCCCAGGGCCACGATGCCGTCCTTGTGCTGCTTGGCGTTCTCGCGCGACGCGGCGCCCACGGCCCGGCCGATGCCCGTGGCCATGCCCGCCTTGATGGCATCGTGCAGCTTGGGGTGGTCCAGCACGGCGGCCAGCAGCTCGCTCTGGGTCTCGGGCGTGGGCCGGCTGGTCCGCGTGGGCACGCCCCGCAGCGTCAGGTCCAGCGTCGCCAGGGCGACCTCGTCCACCGAGTTGTCCTTGGCCTGGTCCTTCAGCTCGGCCACGCGGGCGGCGGCCTTCTCGCGGGCCGTGTCGCCATTGAGCAGGCCGGCGTCGTTCAGCTTGGCCAGGCCCTCGGCGCTCACCTGGCCCATGTCCAGGCCCTCCAAGGCCTCCTCCTGCGTGGCGATCCAGCTGTCGTAGGTGGCCTCGCCCGAGGCGCGGACCTCGGCCCACCTGGCCTCGTACGAGGCGATCACCGCGTCGACCTTCGGCGTGGCGCTCTGCTGGGCCTGGGCCTGGGCCTGCTCCTGATTCTGGTTGCCAGCGTTCTGCGCCAGGGCCGCGCCGGCGGCCATCAGCAGGGCGATGGCCGGCGTCACGGTCCGGGTCCGGATGCTCGAGTGTGTGCGGGGCATGTGCGAATCTCCCTTCTTGGGGTGGGCCGCGCCGGGTGCCGGCGCGAGCGGTCTTGTGTCGTATACAGGCTAGTGGGCCGCGGCGTGACCGGCCGCCGGCTGAACATGGACCGAATCCAACGGTTAGTCTCTACCAGCTTGGGACGCGCCCGCGCCCTCCACGTGGGCCTTGATGTCCGCCAGGTCCCGCTCCATCGCCTTGCGCATCATCCCCTTCATCATCACGCCCATCACCGGCGAGACCACCTTCGCGACGAGCGACTGCGCCTCGCTCTTGATGTCATAGCTCAGCCGGCAACCACCCCCGCGCCCCTCTCCGGGGTTCTCCTCCAGGCACGTCACCCGGCTGTCGAACTTCATGCCGCACGAGATGGCGCTCAGCGTGTACGCCCGCGGCGGGTCGTACTCGGTCACTTCCATCTCCTCGACGGCCTGCTTGCCCATCATCGTCCGCGTTTCCTTGAAGCGGGTGCCCACGCCGATGGGCGTGCCGTCGCTGGCCTCGCTGAGCATCTCGACCGAGTCGATGCCCCCGACCATGCTCGCCGCGTTGGGAAAGTCGCTCACCGCCGCGAACACCCTCTCCTGCGGCGCGTCGATCAGCGTGGACAGAAACATGCGCATGTCGTTCTTCCTTTCACGGCTTCCTTCAACCGGGCCAGCCTCAGGCCTTGTCGTACGCCTCGCGCAGGTACGCCACCACCTCGGCGTCGATGTCCTTGACCGTCTCCAGCCGCACGCGGTGGCTCACCATCGCGTTGAAGCTGCCCGAGGCCTCCAGCCGGTCCGTCGCCGTCTTCGGCGGCTCCTTGAACTGGATGCCCACGTCGACCCTGGTCTTCGTGCTGGGCTGGATGAGCGCGAACTGCTTGCTCCGCCGCAGGCTCACGTAGGTCTTCTTGGGCGCGATCTCGACGTCCTTCCCGAAGGCCTTCACCTTCCTGATCAGCGCGTCGTAGATGGGCTTCAGGTCCGCCTTGGCCCCCGCGTACTGCGCATCCACCAGTTCCTCGCCCTCGCCCGCGCTCGCCTTCTTCCCGCTGGCCGCCCCCGCCTGGCCCTTCATCTCGTGGGCGATCAGGTTCGCGTAGCCGTGCGTGAGCCCGTGCTCTTCCTTCAGGAACTTCACAACCTCGCCGTGCTTCTCGAACCCAGACCCCTTCGCGACCTTCGCCCACTGGGCCAGGCTCTTGCCGGTGTTGGCCTTCAGGTTCTCGGCCATCTTCTGGGCCATCTCTTCGGGCGTCGCCATGGCGTCCTCCGATCGGGCTGGGGTGCTCGTGGGGCCCCAGGGATGCCAGTATAGTGGAAGCCCGGCAGGAACCGAGCCGTCCCCGCGCTAACCGCCAACCCCACCAGCGACCCCCACCAAGCCGACCCCTTCCCGGGGCCGCGCCCGCCACGGAGACGCCCGTCTTCTACATGGAAACCCGCGCCTTCGCCCTAAAGACGCGTGTCCTTGCCCCAAAAGTTCGTGTCTTCACGGCAAAGACACGGATTCCTGCCGCAAAGGCACGCGTCCCCACCCCCGATCCGCCCGCCACCGCCGCCGATCCGCCCGGCCCCATCCCCATGACGCCGGC
>JBITAF010000126.1:0-12743 GCA_044440025.1 Phycisphaerales bacterium JB060
CATCAAGCAAGCAAGCGGTCTCAAGCCTCACCACTCCCTCGCAACCCGCCCCAAGTTGCAGGCCGTTGCCACCGCTGTACGCGACCGCCTCATCGACATCGAGCTCACCCGTGGCGAGCGGCCCTCGCCCGCGACGGATGCGGCAGCAGAAGTCCGCTACGCTGGCGGCGCACAAACGCTCTTCCGCCTCATCACCGCCATGGGCAAGGACAAGCTGCACCGCGGCGGGTTCTACTTCTACTCCGAGCAACCCACACGCCCCGCCTCACTCAGCCGCCTCATCTCGGTGACCGCTCCGGGCGAAGGCGACACTCCCGAGGCGTTCGCCGAGTTGTACGCGAAGCACGGCATTAAGCCCGCGAGGATGCTTGAGATCGCCATCTATGCGCCCCAGTGGGCCAGCCACGCCGAGCATGCGCTGGCAATGCCCGGCCTTGAGGACGCCGCTTGGTGGATCCACGCGCACACCAAGCAGAGCGACTACTTCCGCGATCAGGAGTTTCGCGAGATCTGGAACGCCCAGATCCACGAGCGTACCAGCCTCACGGGCGATGACCTGCTCGACGGCGCCGTCGACGTCGCGTGGTTTCACGAGACGTACACCACCCTTGGGGCCGACAACTGGCAGGCGGTGCAGAAGGCCGCGAAGTATGCCTCGAGCAGCGGCGGGCACAAGCGTGCCGAGCTGTTCGCCACCGCGATGCTCGGGCAGACGAAGCCCGCCGAGCTCGAGGCTCGTATCGACAAGACCCGCCACCAGGACAGCCTGCGTGCGCTCGGCCTCGTGCCGCTCGAGAAGAAGACCGCCCAGGCCGAGACGCTTCGTCGATACACGCTGATGCAGGAGTACAAGCGGCAGAGCCGTCAGTTCGGCAGCCAGCGGCAGGCCAGCGAGGGCCGGGCCGTCGATATCGCGATGCAGAACCTCGCGCGCACCGCGGGCTACAAGGACCCAGCACGCCTGCAGTGGGCGATGGAGGCCGAGTCGGTGGCCGACCTGGCCAAGGGGCCGGTCGTCGAGGTCCACAAGGAGAAGGGCGTTGAGACCACCGTGACCCTCGCGATTGACGAGGCGGGAGCGCCCGAGCTGGCGATCACCAAGGACGGCAAGGGGCTCAAGGCGATCCCCGCCAAGCTGCGCAAGCAAAAGCCCTTTGCCGAACTCAAGGGACGCGTCACCGAGTTGCGTCGGCAGGCCTCGCGCATGCGGGTGAGCCTCGAAGAGGCCATGTGCCGCGGCGACACGTTCACGGGTGGTGAGCTCGCCGAGTTGCTCACGCATCCCATCCTGCGCCCGATGCTCGAGCGGCTGGTCTTCATCGGCGACAAGACAGACCTCATCGGGTATCCAGAGAAGGCCGGCAAGCTGCTGCGCTCGCACGACGGCGCCCGCGAGCCGGTCGGCAAGGGCGATTCGCTCCGCCTGGCCCATCCGCTCGACCTTCTCGAACGCGGCGACTGGCACGCCTGGCAGCGCGACTGCTTCGCCGCCGAACGCGTGCAGCCGTTCAAGCAGATCTTCCGCGAGGTCTATCCCAAGACCGACACGGAACTGGGCGCCGGCAAGACGAAGAGCAAGCACGCGCCCGACATCACCAAACGCTACGCCGGCCACCAGGTGAACCCGCGCCAGGCACTCGCGCTGCTGAAAGCCCGCAACTGGGCGTTCAAGCCCGAGGAGGGCGTCCGCCGCGTATGGCACGAGAAGGGCCTCGTGGCCGAGCTGACCTTCGAGGAGCACTTCTACACGCCCGCCGAGATCGAAGGGCTGACGCTCGAGGGTGTCTCCTTCCGCAAGCGGTCGGACGTCTTCGAGCGGCTGGCCATCGCCGATGTGCCGGGCATCGTGTTCAGCGAGGCGATGCACGATCTCGATCTTGTGGTGTCGGTCGCGCACATGGGCGGCGTCGACCCCGAGACCAGCGCCAGCACGATCGAAATGCGCGCGGCCTTGTTACAAGAGACCGCGCGCCTGCTGAGCCTCAACAACGTGCGGGTCCAAGGCCACCACGCCCACATCGACGGCACGCTGGCCAGCTACGCGTTGCACCTGGGCAGCGCGAACGCGAGCGTCAAGCCCGGCAAGGCGCTGCACATCGTCGCCGTCCACAGCCAATACCGCGGACGCCTCTTCCTGCCCTTCGCCGACGATGACCCGCGCACCGCCGAGGTGCTGGCCAAGGCCCTGCTGCTGGCTCGAGACTCGGAGATCCGGGATCCGGGAATACTCCGACAGATCGAGGGGTGAGGGCGGCTGCCGAGCGCGCAGCAACCGCGATAGCCTGAGCGATGGCCCGCACCGGCACACCCCCACCGCTCGTCTCCGCCGCCCCCGGCGGGCTGGCGATCGACGTGGGCGGGGGCGAGCCGCTGGCGATGATCGATCCCTGGCGGCCGGCGAAGCTGGCGATCATCACGCACGCGCACGCGGACCATGCGTATCGCGGGAGCGAGCGGTACCTGTGCTCGGCTTCCGGCGCGGGGGTGCTGCGGACGCGGATGGGCAAGGACGCGGTGATCGAGGGGCATCCGTACGGCGAGCCGTTTCGTGTCGAGGGTGAAGGCGGGGCTGTGGAAGTCACGTTCTTCCCGGCCGGGCACGTGCTTGGGTCGGCCCAGGTGCGCGTGCGTGTGCTGGAAAGCGAGCAGCCGGCGGACGATCGGGCGTGGGTGGTAACCGGCGATTGCAACTTTACTTCTCGGGCTGAAGACCCAAACCCGACCTGCGCGCGTTTCCAGCCCGTGGCGTGCGACGTGCTGCTGATCGAGAGCACGTTCGGGCTGCCGATCTACCGGTGGCCGGATCCCAAGGAAGAGTTCGCGAGGCTCAACGAGTGGTGGCGCACGAACGCCGCCAATGGGCGCACGAGCATCGTGATGGCGTACGGGCTGGGCAAGAGCCAGCGCGTGCTGGCGGGGCTGGACCCGAGCATCGGCCCCATCGGCGTGCACGGGGCGATCGAGACGCTGCTGCCCGATTACAGGGCCGAGGGGGTCGAACTGCCCGAGGTCGTGCACACGACGCGGAAGGCGCGCAAGGGCCTGCGTGGCGTCGCGATGATCATCGCGCCGCCGGGGATTTTGGGCTCGCCCTGGCTGCGCAGCTTCGGCTCGACGCGGACGAGCATGGCCAGCGGGTTTATGCTGGTGCGCGGGCGGCGGCGGTGGCGGAGCTTCGATCATGGCTGCGTGATCAGCGACCATGCGGACTGGCCGGGTTTATTAGGGATCGTCGAGGCGAGCGGGGCGAAGTCGGTGGGCGTGACCCATGGGGCGAGCGAGCCGCTGGCGCGGTACCTGGCCGAGACGCGGGGGCTGGAGACGTTCGTGGTGCCCACGAGGTATCGGGGTGAGGCCGAGGAGGAGACGGCGGTCAACGAAGCAGGTGAGGGCGAGTAGGTGCGCGCCTTCACCGAGTTGTACGACGCGATCGACTCGACGACCGCCACGGGCGAGAAGCTGGCGGCGATGGCGGACTACTTCCGCCAGGCGAGCCCGAGCGACGCGGCCATCGCGGCGTACTTCCTCAGCGGGCAGCGCGTGCTGCGGACGGTGCCGACGAAATTGCTCTATGAGTTGACTCTGGAGATCACGGGGCTGCCGGGCTGGCTCGTCGACGCCAGCTACGCGCAGGTCGGCGACTTCAGCGAGACGATCGCGCTGCTGCTGCCCGATCCGGGGAAGGGCAGCGATGCTTCCTTGACGGAAATCTACGAGCGCTCGATCGTGCCGTTGGCAACCAGCGATGACGCGGCGCGGCGTTCGATCATCCTGGACGCCTGGCGCGAGATGGACGCGCGGCAGCGATACGTGTACCAGAAGCTCATCCGTGGTGGGCTGCGCGTGGGCGTGCAGAAGAAGATGGTCGTCCGCGCCATCGCGATGGCGCACGAGCTGGAGCCCGCGATCGTGGCCGCGCGCATGAGCGGACGCATGGACCCGACGGCCGCGTGGTACGAGTCGGTCACGAGCGAGGACGCCGGCGAGGACATCGCGCGGCCGTTGCCGTTCTATCTGGCCCATCAGCTGGATGATCCGCCCTCGGAAGTCCTCGGCGATCGCGATGCGTGGCTGGCCGAGTGGAAGTACGACGGCATCCGGGCCCAGTTGATTGTTCCGCATGAAGGCCCGCCCATGCTGTGGTCGCGCGGCGAGGAGGACGTGGGCGAGCAGTTCCCCGAGATCCTGGCGGCGGCACGCGCGTTGCCGGGCGGGACGGTGCTCGACGGCGAGGTGCTGGGCTGGGAGGGCGACCGGCCCGCGCCCTTCGCGTTCTTACAAACGAGATTGAACCGCAAGGCGAAGACGGCGGGTCAGCTGCCACTGTTCGATGATCGCCGCATCGTGCTGCGGGCGTTCGACGTGCTGCGATTCGAGGGGAAGGACGTGCGGGGCTCAACGCTGCGCGAGCGGCGGAATATCTTAGAATACCTCGACCTGCCCGCCCCCACCATCGCCGCGACGAAGCCGGTGGACGAGGCCACGTGGGAAGAGCTCGCCACGCTCCGCGAATCGAGCCGCGAGCGCAGGGTCGAGGGGCTGATGCTCAAGCACTGGGCCGGCACATATAACATCGGCCGCACCAAGCCCGAGGGCGGCACCGGCTGGTGGAAGTGGAAGATCGGGCCCATGACCCTGGACGCCGTGCTCGTTTTGGCCCAGCACGGCAGCGGGCGGCGGGCGGGGCTGTACACCGACTACACGTTCGCGCTGTGGCACGAGGGTGAGCTCGTCAACTTCGCCAAGGCCTACAGCGGGCTGACCAACGAGGAGATCGAGCGCGTGGACCACTGGATCCGACGGAACACGGTGCGTCGGGCCGGGCCGGTGCGCGAGGTGAAGCCCGAGCTGGTGTTCGAGCTTGGGTTCGAGGGCGTGCAGGTGTCGAACAGGCACAAGAGCGGGCTGGCGGTACGGTTTCCGAGGATCCTGCGGTGGCGTGAGGATAAGAAGGCGGAAGAAGCGGATGCGTTGGAGGCGTTGCGACGATTCGCCGAGAGCCAGATGTGAAGCACTACGAGAGCCTTCGCAGGTTCCACCAGCCATCGTACATGTAGGCGAGCCCGATCAGCACGGTGATCGTCGGGATCAGCACGATCGGGGGCACGATGGTCGTTGCTTCACCCATGGGTGGGAGCAGGGGACGGCCCTGGTCCCAGGCACCCACAGCGTAATAGAGCGCTTGCAAGGGCGGCATAAAGAACAGAAACAGCAGCCCGAGCTGGAACTTCCGGGCGGCCTTACCCATGGGCGTGTCTGTACGGATCGGCCGGAACATCGCCAGAGTTTAGGGCTGTCGATGTGCAATCGTTCGGGGGATTTCCCGGCCCGATCGCCCCGCCACCGCCAGCGGCAGCGCGCCCGGACGCACCCAGGCCGGGGTGGCACGCGATCGGGCTAGAAGATAATATTCTGTTTGGGTTTTCCGGCCTGGCGGGGGCGCCAGCGGGGGGAATGGTCCGAGAAGAAGAGCGCGCAGAGCGTTTGACTGTTGTGACGAAGCGTTTGACTCATGTGACGAGGCGTTTGTCTGTTGTGACGAAGCGTTTGCCTGATGAGACGAGGCGTTCGTCTGTTGTGACGAGGCCTTCGTCTGCTGTGACGGGGCGTTTGTCTGTCCTGGCGAGGCGTTTATCTGATGAGACGGGGCGTCCGGCTGGCGTGCCCGGGCGCCGGCGCCCTCGGGCGGCCGGGGTCTCGGGTGGGGCGCGTGATATCCCGATGGGGCGGCGCGGGCGGGTACCATGCGCCCCCGACGCTTGCAGCCATCGGCGCGGGCATGCCGATGGCTGGCCCGAAAGAGACGGTTCGCCCAGGAGACGCCCATGAGCACGACGAGCGCGGCCGGCCAGACCCAGACCGAGGGCAGCAACCGCTCCGACGACGCGCCGCCCGGGCAGGCCCAGTACCCCCGGGTCCGCACGCCCGAGGAGGTCTTCGTCTCCCCGCGGGTGGTCGATCGCGTGGCCTTCGAGGACTACGCCCAGGCCCTGCGCAAGCTGCTGGCCGCCGCCACGACCGAGGGTGAGCACCTGCGCCGCACCGCCGTGGACGCCAGCCGCAGCCTGCGGGCCATCGGCGAGGTCTTGCCCGCCGTGGACAAGAAGCTGGCCAAGGCCGGGGAGATGCTCGGCACGCTCACCCAGCGGCTGGAGAGCGCCGAGGCAACGGCCAAGCGCGCCGAGGCGGCGGCCGAGCGGGCCGTGACGGCCGAGCAGCGCATCAAGGACATGGACGACCGTGCCCGCCAGCGTATCTTCGAGGCCGGCAATGCCGCGATGGACGAGGCGATCGGCCGCATCGAGGAGGTCGCCGAGAAGCGGGCCAAGGAGCTCGACGATCGTGGCGAGACGCTGACGACCTTTGTGGATCGCGGGCGGGCCGACCTGGCTGAGGCGCGCGGCAAGGCCGTCGAGATCCTTCAGAAGACCGCCGAGCAGACGCGGTCCGACGCCAACGCGGGGCTGCGGGCCATCAAGGACCAGACCAGCGAGGCCCGAGAGCGGATCGCCGAGGACCACGCCAACGCGGGGCACAGCATCGGGCAGGCCCGCAACGAGTCGGTCGAGGCGATCTCGGCCCAGCAGCGCGAGGCCGAGGCGGCCATGGGCGAGCGCATCGCGACGCTCTCGTCCCGGCTTGAGGAGCTCGTCGAGCAGGCCGAGACCCGGCTGGCCAACGTATTCGAGCAGCGCGACGAGCAGCTCACCGAGCGTGCCACGGCCCTGGGCGAGCGTGTGGACGCTACCGCCGCGAGGATGGACGAGACCCTCGAACGCGCCGAGCGGCGGCTGGCAGAGGCCATCGACTCGGGCGACGCGAGGGCGGGCGAGCGCGTCGAAGCGCTGGCGAATCGCATCGCCGAGGACGTCGAGCCAAGGCTGTCCGAGGCACAGACGAATGCCGACACGGTGCTCGACCGCGTGGAGCAGGCCGGCACGAGGGCGCGGGGCGTGTTCGAGCTGGATCTGGACGGCATCGAGGCGTTGTGCGACCGCGCCGAGAAGCTCCTGAAGGACACCGGCGCCGGCCAGCCCAAGCCGGCAGAGGGCACGCTGGCGGCGGTGGCGGCCCAGGCCATGGCCGCGATGGAGCAGATGGACGACGTGGCCACCGCCGGCGAGCGGGCCCGCCGCCAGGCCGAGGAGAGCCGCAAGGCGCTGGGCGAGTCGATCGAGAGCGCGGCCCTCTGGCTCGACCGGCTGGTCGAGCAGCGCGACGGCTTGCAGCACTCCATCACCCTGGCCACCAAGCTATGCGAGCAGGCCGAGGGGCAACTCAGCCAGCGCCGAGCCGAGCTCGATGAGGCCATGCGGGCCCCGGCGACGGAGGTCAAACGCCACCTGGAGACGCTCAAAACAGCTTCTGAAGAAGCCGAGACCAAGCGAGCGGCCCTGGCCGAGCTGATCGAAGAATCCGAGAAGCGGGCCGAGAAGAAGGCGAACGCCGCAGCAGACAAGGCGGCCGAGAAGGCGATCCACAAGGCGAAGATTGAGAGCGAGAAGCTGGACGCCAAGGCGATGCAAGCCCGCCAGGCGCTCGATCAGGCGTGGAAGACGCTGGAGACCCGCCTCAAGGGCGAGCTCAAGGAGAGCCTGACCGCCCTGAGCGCCGAGGCGCAGCGGGCCGAGCGGGCGCGGCAGTCGCTCCGCGAAGACATCGAGGCGGCCCGACAGGTCGAAAAGGAAACCCGGGCGGCCATCAGCAAGCCGGCGGCGCCAAGCAGCGTCGACCAGCTCAACAAGCTGGCCACGCTGATGCAGGACCTGGCCGAGCGGACGGCGGGCAACAAGCCGGCGCCGGCAGCGACGAGTTCGGCCGAGCCCGCGACATCGGCCAAGGTGAAGGCCCCCGCCCAGCCGGAGGCGAAGAAGATCGCGAGGAAGACCGCAAAGAAAACCACCACCAAGAAGGCCGCCACCAAGAAGGCGGCGACCAGAAAAGCAGCGACGAAGAAGACCGGGGACTAGTTCTCCAGGTCGCCGTCGATGCTGGCCTCGATCGAGCGGAGCAGGGCGGCCGAGCGTTCGATGGAACGCAGGCTGCTGGCCTGCGCGTCGCGCTCGGCCTCGGGCGAAACCGCCCGGCCCAGCGTCGGAGCGTTGACCTCGACGTTGCAGTCGCTGGCGCGGACGGCCGCCTCGGCGAGGATGGCGGCGATCTTCAGGTCGCTCAAGAGCCACTTGTTGGCGATGGGCGCGAGCTTCTCGAACGCCTCGAGCAGCCCCACGCAGACGCGCTGCACGCCCAGCGGCACGTCGACGCACCGCTGGGCGGCTTCTGGCAGCGCGGCCTTGCGGTGGGCGTCGTTCTCGTCAAGCCGCTGGAGGGCATTCAGCTCTGAGTACGCCGCCGCGTCGGCGTCGGCCAGTTCGAGCAAGCCGCAGCCGGCCGTGGAGCACAGTTCCGCCAGGGCGTCGTGGGCGCCGGCGTGCTCGGCCAGGTCCTTCCTGCCCCTGCTGTAGGCCAGCACCATGCCCGCCAGCGAGGCCGCGAGTGCGCCCGCGGCGCTGGCGACCGCCCCGCCTCCGGGCGCCGGGCTCTTGCTGGCGATGTCCCCGAGCAGCTCGCCGAACGGCAGCGCGCCGATGCTGGCATTGGTGGAAACGCTTGTGGGGGCAGGTGTGTTGGCCATGCACCACTCTACTCACCCTGACGGCGACCGAGTCGCTCGCCTTGGCGGTCTGGCGCGGCGATGATGTCCCAGAATGACCAAGTTTCACGCCAGAACGACGATGCCCTGCGACGCCCGAACACTGTACTGCTGGCACGCCCGCCCGGGCGCGCTGGAGCGGCTCACGCCGCCATGGCAGCAACTCCGCATCGTCGAACGCCGACGCGGCGAGGACCACCCTCGCATCGGCAACGGCGCCATCGCCCGGATGGCCGTCGGCTTGGGCCCAGTCTCGATGCCGTGGGTTGCAGAACACTTCGACCACGACCCCCCAAAGGGCTTCAGCGATCGCCAGCTGAGCGGCCCGTTCGGCAGCTGGACGCATCGTCACGGGTTCATCGACAACGGCGACGGCACGAGCGACCTGGACGACCGCATCGAGTATCGAGCGCCCGCGGGCATGATGGGGTCGGTGCTCCTGGGTGGAAAGCTGGCTGCTGACCTGGACCGGCTGTTCTGGTTCCGCCACGAACGCACCCGGCGGGATCTGGAGCGGCACGCCAGCGCCGGCGAGCCCAGGACCATCGCCATCGCCGGCTCCAGCGGCATGATCGGCTCCGCCCTCGCGGCGTTCCTGTCCACCGGCGGCCACCACGTCATCCGACTGGTGAGGGATCGCGCCCAGCCCGATCCGGTCGACGGCATCGAGCAGCGGCGCTGGGACCCGGCGGGCCGGAGCATCTCGCCCTACACGCTCTCGGGCGTGGACATCGTGATCAACCTATGCGGCGAGAACATCGCCGCGGGACGCTGGACCGAGAAGCGTAAGGCCTCGCTGGAACGCAGCCGTGTGGGGCCGACCTCGTTGCTTGCGCGCACGATCGCCTCGCTGCCCGCGGCCGATCGGCCCGGCGTGCTGGTCAACGCCTCGGGTGTGCACGCCTACGGGGATCGCGAGGATGAGCCCCTGACCGAGACCAGCAGCCCGGGCGATGGCTTCCTGGCGTCGCTGGTTCGCAAATGGGAAGCGGCCTCCCGGCCCGCCGAGGCCGTGGGCGTGCGCGTCGTGCACGCGCGCTTCGGCATGGTGCTCGGGGCCGGTGGCGGCGCGCTCAAGGCGCTCATGACCCCCACGAGGGTCGGCCTGGGCGGGCCTATCGGCTCGGGTCGGCAATGGTGGCCCTGGATCGGGCTCGACGACGCCGTGGGGGCGTTGCACCACGCGATGAATCATGAGGACCTGGTCGGACCCGTAAACATCTGCGCCCCAAACCCGGCGACGGCCAACGACGTTGCCAGCACGATCGCCGAGGCGGCCCGGCGTCCGGCGATCCTCGGTCTGCCAGCCACGGCCGCTCGTGCCCTCATGGGCGAAGAAATGGCCGGCGACATGCTGCTGGCTTCCACTCGGGCCGAACCGAAGCGGCTGGCAGAGACGGGCTTCCGATGGCTCCGGCCCACGCTCGCGGGGGCGATCGGCTGGGAGCTGGGGGTCCGGCGCCTGCTGGACCACGGGCAGCCGCACGACACACCGAAGAACCAACTCCAGGGGATCGCATGAGCCAGAACACAGCCAGCACACACGAGAATCGCGCGTACCTGCTGATCGGCGGGGCAGGAGGCATCGGCAGCGCCCTGGCCAGGCACCTGGCCCAAGCGGGCGCGAGGCTCACGATCGCGGGCCGCGACGCCGGCAAGGCCAGAGCCCTGGCCGATGACCTTGACGCGCACGCGCTCGATTCGCTCGACGCGCGCGACGCCGATGCCGTGAAAGAGGCCGTCCACGCCGCCGCCGAGCACCACGGCCGGCTCGACGGCGCGGTGAACCTGCCGGGCACCATCATGCTCAAGCCCGCCCACCTGACCACGCCCGACGAGCTGCGCGAGGCGGTCGAGGTGAACCTGTACACGGCCTTCAACCTCGTGCGCTCGGCCAGCCAGGCGATGCGCAAGAACCCAGACAACGCCGGCGGCAGCATCGTGCTCATGTCCTCGGCGGCGGCCACCAGCGGCCTGCCCAACCACGAGGCCATCGCCGCGGCCAAGGCGGCCGTGGCTGGCCTGGCCCGCTCGGCCGCGGCCACCTACGCGTCCAACGGCGTGCGCGTCAACGCCGTGGCGCCCGGCATGGTCCGCACCCCGCTGAGCGAGCCCATCCTCGAGAGCGACGTGGCCGAGAAGGCCTCGGTGGCCATGCACCCCCTGGGCCGGCTGGGCGAGCCGGCGGACATCGCCGGCGGCATCGCGTGGCTGCTCGACCCCGGCCAGGGCTGGGTGAGCGGGACCGTGCTCCAGGTCGACGGCGGGATGGCCAACCTGCGCGGGCGGGTGAAGGTGTAGAACGGCAGACGATGCGGGAAGCCCCACTTCCGGGGAAAGCCCGGCACCGCGCATTCGTACGCTTCTTGATAGGGAATCGCCCCGGGCCCGCCCCATATCGCCGGGCCTCTACTACACTGCGCCCGAGCATCGGCCCCAGCCGGGCCGCCGCGAGACAAGGATGGCAGCTTGGCCGAGCACGGAGATAAGACCATGACCCAGACGACCAGCCCAACCCGGCCGACCGCGACCGCCAAGGCCGACGACCTCGCGTCGGCCAGTTCCACCGATCGCCCGCAGGTCTACGTCAACGGCCAGATCGTGCCCAAGAGCCAGGCCAGGGTCAGCGTCTTCGACCACGGGCTGCTCTACGGCGACGGCGTCTTCGAGGGCATCCGCGTCTACAACGGCAAGATCTTCATGCTCGGCCAGCACATGGACCGCCTGTGGGCCAGCGCCGAGATGATCTTCCTGGACATCGGCATCTCTCGCGAGGAAATGATCGACATCCAGCGAAAGTGCGTGGAAGCCAACGGCATCGTCAACGGCTACATCCGCCTGCTGGTCACCCGCGGCGAGGGCACGCTGGGGCTCAATCCGTACCAGTGCCCCACCGCCGGCATCGTGTGCATCGCCGACCAGATCCGCCTGTACCCCGAGTCGATGTACGAGGCGGGCATGCGGGTGGTCGTCGCCCACCGGCCGCGCATCCCCGTGAAGAGCCTGGACCCGCGCATCAAGAGCCTGAACTACCTGAATAATATTCTGGCCAAGTGCGAGGCCATCCACCTCACGCGTGACCTGAACATTACCAACGAGCAGGACAAGCTGCTCGAGGTCATCATGCTCAACCCCGAGGGCAAGGTCGCCGAGGGCTCGGGCGACAACATCTTCGTCATCAAGGATGGAACCATCACCACCCCGCCGGTCGAGGACGGCTGCCTGAGCGGCATCACCCGCCGCTTCGTCATCGACCGCCTCGCCCCGGCCTGCGGCATGAAGGTCCAGACCGGGCACGTCAGCCTCGAGGACATCTTCGGCGCCGACGAGGTCTTCATGACCGGCTCGGCCGCCGAGATCATCGCCGTCCGCGAGGTCCTGGAGCACGATGGCAAGGGCGGCGTGACCGCGACCCATCCGATCAGCGAGGGCGAGGGCCCCATCACGAACACGCTCCGGACCAAGTTCCGCGAGATCGTGACCAGCGACGACGTGCCCGAGGATTGACCGCGGACCGGCCGAGGAGACCTTCGTGATGAAGCCGGACATGCCAGCCTGGTCGCCGCAGACCTGGTCGCTCTCGACGAGGCTCGTGGTCATCGTGTGCTTCGTCGCGGTCCTGGCGTTCCTGGTCTTCATCATCGCGTAAGCGAGCGAGATAATCGGGTTCTCCCGTACGCGCACGCAGCGCCCCGTATGGAATGCCCCCTGCGGCCTCCTGGCGGGGTTTTTCTGTCGACGGGCGTCGCCGGTGGGCGGCCGACCATCGTCAGTCGGCCGCTGACTGACGATGGTCGGGGCCCGAATGTCGACGTTCGCGGCGTGATCATCGCGAGTCGGCCGCTGACCCTCGATGGTCGGGGGGCGAATCTCGACGATCGCGGCGTGATCGTCGTGAATCAGCCGCTGATTCACGATGGTCGGGGGGCGAATGGCGATGATCGGGGGGCGGGCCCCTCGCGGGATCTTGACCCCTCCCCCGCTCCCAGCGGGGGAGGTGGCCCCCGTCTTCGGGGGTCGGAGGGGGTCTTGGAGCGTCCGTGCTCGCGGATCGAGTGATCCGATGCCCCCGCACGCGCGAAGACCCCCT
>JBITAF010000127.1:0-33990 GCA_044440025.1 Phycisphaerales bacterium JB060
GCGACCATCGGATGCGCGGGGTGCGCACGCTGCCGCGGTGGCTCGTGCTCGCGACGCTCGGCGCCGCGGCGACCGAGCTCGCGCTCGGGCTGCTCCCGCTCGGGCGTGCCGCTGGCAACGCGATCTACTGGGGCAGCACAAGGCCCGAGCCGCGCCAGTACCACGCGACGTACCGGCCAGCGCCTGTGCAGGGCAAGCAAACGCCGGGGTACGAGATCATCCTCCAGGTGACGCTGGTCGTCGATGGCCATGCCGAGGCGCGCGGCGCGTCCGCCCCGGCGCTGGGTGGCCACATTACATCTTGGTTCGCCTCGGCGCCCGACCACCCGACGGGACTGCGGCACTACCTTGCCTACGACGCACGCACGGACCGGTGGACGTTTGGACGCTTCGGCAATCTGCCAGACCCCAACGCGCCACCGGCACGCCCCCCAAACGCATGCAAGGCCGCGGACATGAGTCGGCAATCGACGCGCTGTACGCCTACGCGGGCATCGAACAGGCGTCACCAGGCGTGCGGCACGAAGCACAGGAAATGAAGACGCAGCTTGAGATGTATCTGGACGGCCGGCACGAGGTACACCGGGCGCGGCCCGCTGTCGCGGGAGGCGGGCACGGCCTGCTGGGAGGCAGCATGGCCATCTGGACGCCCCGCCCGTGGAACGGCGACGCGAACGGCTGTTCCACAGTGTTTCGGGTCCTGGCGATCGTGCTGCCGGTTGCCATTGCCGGCGTGGTGTACATCAGATTGACGCATAGATCGGGCACCGGCTGGCCGGCCCAACTCGCCGCTTAGCTCGAAGCTGCTTCATTGTTCGTGCCTTCCATGGCCTCCCACACGATGGGGACCTGCACCTCCCACCACTGATCCGCACGGCGAACGCTCGGGCCGTTGTAGCCAAGGATGCGCGGTGAGCCGTCGGCAATCCATGCGCCCTGGGCCTGCTCGCCCTTGGGGCCCGTGTTCGTGTCGCCCTGCGCATCGAGCCAGTCATAGAGCTTGCCGATCTCGCGCTCGATACGGTCGTTGCCCATCGTGCCGCGGATGCCAAGGGCGAGCACGATCACCGGCTTGGTGTCGGTGACGACGACGTCTTCCTCGGCCTGGCCGGCCACGCCCATGTCGCTTGTGCGATAGAGGAAGGAGACGGTCATCTCGCCCGTTTGATCGCGTGCGCCGCCTTGCGGTTCGCCCGTCTCAACCTCCTCGCGCGCCATCGCGGGCACCTCGGCCTCGACCGGCGCGGTCATGGCGATGTCGCGGTCCTTGATGTGGCGGAACAAGGGGAAGAAGGCCATGTTCATGCCCCACCTGGGCGAAGCCTCCACCGTGAGCTGCGCGCGGCGGATGCTTGGGTAGTGCTTGACCTCCATCGCGCCCGCGGGCGTGGGCCGCGGGTAGCCCACCGGCAGGGGCGAGTTGATGCGCATGGGGCCGGCGATGAACATGTCGCCCGTGCTGCCGTCATCGAGCGTGGCGGTGCGCGTCTGGAGCGTGAACTCGGGCTCGCCCGAGACGCGGATGGGCCGGGCGGGCGTCTGCTGGGCGGGCAGATTCGCGTCCGCCTGCGCGGCGGGGGCTGACGCGGGCGCCAGGCCGTCGCCCTCCTGCGTGTGGGCGACGCACGCGAAGGCGGCCAGCGAGGAGAGCAGGATGGCGGCCGTGCAATGCGGTGAGCTGCGTGTCATGATAAGAATCCCTCCACAAGGGCGAACCGCCAATGGTGGAGCGCTCTTCGGTGCCGGGCGGCTGTTCGGCGCGGTGCCGGTCGAAGACCCGGGGGTGCATGCGGGGAGTTGCGGGGGTCAGGAAGCCTTACCATCGTCGCGAGGTCCTCCCGGGCCGCAAGCCATGGCCGGGCCGCAAACCATGGCCGGGCCGCAAACCATGGAAGGACTCGCCCGATGGTCCCGATCGGCCAACCGCCGCCCGACCCCTGGACGATCGTCACGACCGTCTGCGTCGGCATGCTCGGCGCGCTGCTGGCGATCTCCGTGCTCGGGTGGCTGTTGCGATGCCTGAGCGTGCGCCGCGGGCTGCTGCCGCCGTGGCTGGAAACGCGTCTGCACATCAACGCGCCGACCCCCGCCGTCGCCCGCGTGCTGCGCGCGCACGAGGCCGTGTGCACGGCGTGCGCGTATCCCGTCGCCGACGGCCCGCGCTGCCCCGAGTGCGGGGCCGACTACGCGGCGCCGGGCGCCGTCACGCGCCGCGACGGTTCGACCCGTGCGCTGGCAACCGTGCCGCGGTGGCTGCTGCTCGCGACGGTGGGCGCGGCCGCGTGCGCGCTCGTCCTGCTGCTGCTCCCGGTCGGGCGAGCGGCGGGCAACTGGATCCACTGGGGCGCGCCCATCGTCGGCCCGATGCAGTACAACGCCAGCTACCGGCCCGCCGCGGTCTCGGGACAGCCGCCCCCGCCCGCGTACGAGGTCATCCTCGAACCCCGCCTGCTCGTGGACCGCGTGGCCGAGCGTCGCGGCACGCCCGGGCCCGCGCTGGGCGGCGAGATCACGATGTGGTTCGCTTCGAGCCCCGGCCACCCCACCGGCCCGCCGCACCTGATCGCCTACAACGTGCGCACCGACGCGTGGTCGTTCGGCCGCTTCGGCAACCGGGCCAACCCGATCGCGCCGCCGGCGGTCACCAGCGGCCGGGGCCCCAGGCCCGCGGTCGAGGCGCTGTTCGCCTACGCCGGCCTCGACCAGGCATGGGCCGGCTCGCCCGCCGAGATGGACGACCTCGAAGCACAA
Source organism: Phycisphaerales bacterium JB060 (assembly GCA_044440025.1). Lineage (GTDB taxonomy): Bacteria > Planctomycetota > Phycisphaerae > Phycisphaerales > UBA1924 > JAHCJI01. The sequence goes on from JBITAF010000127.1 coordinate 2,752, forward strand.
CTGGTCATGTACCTCGACGGCCGCCACAACGTGCACCGCGCTCGGCCGGCCATCCCCGGCGGCGGCCATGGCCTGCTGGCCAGCAGCATCGGCTACTGGGCCCCTGGAGCGGGCCGCCGCGACGCCAACGCCTTCTCGCACGCGCTGGGCCTGGCGGCGATCGCGCTGCCGCTGCTGGCTGGCTGGCTTGCGTACCGGCGGATGACACGGCCGGCGGGGTTCTGGCTCGAACCCACTTAAGCAGCCGGTCAGCAGCCGGCGTCGAACGCGTTCTGGAACGCCAGGAAGTCGAGCACGGTCAGCTCGCCGTCGCCGTCGAAGTCGGCGGCGAGATCCCCGGTGTTGTAGAGGTTGATGAAGGCGATAAAGTCGAAGACCGTCAGGGCGCCGTCGCCGTCCAGGTCGGCCCGGCACGGGTCGCAGCCGTCCCAGCGGGCGATGCCGGTCGAAGCGACGCCGCCGGCGGCCGAGAACACGCCGCCGACGTAGAGGGCCTGGCCCGAGCCGTCGTCGTGCACGGCGAGCGCCTCGGCGTGGTCATCGAGCCCCGTGTCCAAAGGTGACCAGTCCGTGCCGTCCCACCGCGCAATGTAGTACGCGCGGCGTTCGTCGCCCAAGCGGAAGAAGTCGCCCGCGGCGTACAGCGCCGGGCCCGTGCCGTCGTCGAAGCCGACCAGCGCGTTGACGTCGCGCAGCACGCCCACGCCCAGCGGCGTCCATTCGGAGCCATCCCACTGCGCGACGCGGTTGGCGGGCGTGCCGTCGATGTTCAGGAAGTCGCCGGCGGCGAAGAGCCTGGGGCCCTCGCTCAGGTCGTAGGTCTCCAGCGCGAGCACGTCGTCGTCGGCGCCCGGGCCCTCCTTCACGGGCGACCAGGCGACGCCGTCCCACCGGGCGAGGCGCCCAGATGCGGTGCCGCCGGCGACGCGGAACGAACCGCCCGCGTACAGCGCCGGGCCCGTGCCGTCGTCGTAGACCTCCAGCGCGCTCACCGCGCGATCGAAGCCCTCGCCGCGGCCCACGCCCACCGTCGACCACGCCGAGCCGTCCCATCGCGCGATGTGCTTGGCTAGCCGGCCGCCGGCCTGGGTAAAGCCGCCGGCCACGTACAAGTCCGGGCCATCGCCATCGTCGTAGACGGCCATGTCCGACACGGTCCCGTTGAGGCCCTCGCCCAATGGGACCCACGCCGAGCCGTTCCAGCGGGCGATGTGCTCGCCGGGATCGCTGTATCCGTACACCGGACCCCCGCCCGCGTACAGGGCCGGGCCGCTGCCATCATCGAAGACCGCCAGGGCGTTCACGATCGTGCGTTCGTCGCCCGGATACTCGCCCAGCGGGTGCCAACGCTGGCCGTCCCAGCGCGCGACGCGGCTGGCGGCGACCAAGCCGCCACGCTCGAATCTCCCGCCGGCGACGAGTTGCGGGCCCGAGCCGTCGTCGTACACCGTCAGCGCGAGCGTTTCGCCTCTCAGGCCCATCGACGCGCCCTCGTCGGGAACCGACCACGCTTGGCCATCCCACAACCCCAGGCCCGAGATCGCCAACTCGCCGCGCACGCCCTGGCGGCCACCGGCGGCCAGGACCGGGCCTAAGCCGAGGTCCACGCTTGCCAGCGCGTTCACCGGGAACCGGCCCTCGCCCTCGCCCACGGCCGACCACGCGTGGCCGTCCCAGCGGGCCACGTCGTTGATGGGTTGGCCGCCGGCCGACACGAAGATGCCGCCAGCGTAGAGGTCCGGGCCGTCGCCGTCGTCGTGCACGACGAGCGCGATGACGCGTTCGCGGTCGTCGTCGCCCACGCCCCCGCCCACCGCCGACCAGCCGGATCCGTCCCATCGGGCCAGATTCTGGGCGACCTGACCGCCGAGTTCGGCGAACCACCCGCCGACATAGAGGGCGGGCCCCCCGCCGTCGTCGTGCGAGGCCAGGCTGGTGATCCAGCCGCCCAGCCGCGTGTCGCCCAGGCTCGTCCACTCGTCGCCGTCGAGTCGCGAGACGCGCTCGGCGGGGACGCTATCGAGATACGTTTGGTCGGCGGCGTAGAGCGCCGGGCCCGTCCCGTCGTCGTGTACCGCCAGGGCCCGCACGCCTCCCGTCGCTGGCAGGCCGGGTGGGACCGACCAGCCGGCCGCGTCCCAGCGGGCGAGCTTTGACACGCTGATGTCGCCCACGCTATGGAAGTTTCCGCCCACGTACAGCGCCGGGCCCGTGCCGTCGTCGTGCACGGCCAGGGCCGCGACGAGCCCGTCGGCCCCCTCGCCCAGGGCCTCCCAGGCGCGGCCATCCCAGCGAGCGATGTTGCGGGCGGGCAGGCCGTCGGCCGAGTTGAAGCTCCCACCCACGTATAATGCCGGGCCCGAGCCGTCGTCGTACACCGCCATCGCGGAGATCGAGCCGCCAATGCGGCCGGCGTAGGGCTCGCCGGGCGTGCTGGTGACCGCGCTCCAGCGCTGCCCGTCCCATCGCGCCAGTCCCCGCGAGGCCACGGGGCCGGCGACCACGAAGTCCCCGCCGATGTACAGCGCCTCACCCGAGCCGTCGTCGAACATGGCCATGGCGTGGATCGTGCCGTCGACGCCGGGCAGGTTGAACTGGCCCTCGGCCCAGCCGGGCTGGCAATCCTGGGCGATGGCGCGGGGCGCAGCCAGGGCAAAGACCAGCAGGAATCCGAGGACAACGGCTCGAAACGTCGCGGTTCGTGCGGGCATGGGACCTCCTTCGGGGCCAGTGTACCAGAAGTTGGCCGGATCACGGCAACGTTCTGTTTGTTTTCCGGGGCTCGGCGCGGGTTGTCCCACGGGCTCCCTCCCCCGCCCACCCCCCGCGCCACGGCGTCCGGGGGCCATCGCATCGTGCCCCAAGAGTTGGGGCACGATGCGCCAGGCCGAGGGCGGGGTGTCTCGGGCGGGAGACAGGAGGCCACGGGGCAAGGGTGGGCGGGGATGGGGTGCAGGCGGCCGGCCGGGGGCCATGACGCACCCGCAAGACCTTTCCGAGGCCGACCATTGCCTCCGTGCGCACGAGCGATCTGTACAGGGTCTTGAACCTGGGCTCGCTGTCGGGGGGCGCATAGAGGACACGGCGGGTCTCCTGCTGGCAATGCATGGGCGGCCGGCGGACGCGGGAAGGCCTCCCGACCGTACGAGAGCGGCGTTCGCGGGTGTTGGGGTGGGGCGTGCGGCGTGCCTAGCCGCAGCGGAGCCGTCTGTGCACGCCTTCGGAGCGACGTCCCGATAAGGCGAGCGTGGGACGGCCGGTCCTTCCCGCTCGTCCACCCCGCGGTTGACCCCGCCCCGCCCAACCTCACGGAGCCACGCCATGCCGACCGTTCGCGCTATCCACACCCGCCAGCTGCGCGCCCGAGCGGGCGTCGCCGTGTTGCTCACGGTTGGGGCGCCCGCGCTCGCCGCCCAGCACGGGCCCGACCCGCTGATCGCCCCGTTCCCCGAGGTGCTGCCGCTGCGCCTGCTGCCGATCGACTCGATCTACGGGCCTGCCGGCTCGCTGGGCTTCACGTTCGAGGGCTCGCACGAGGGCCAGCGCGTGGGCGGGTCGGTGGCCCGCGCGGGCGACGTGAACGGCGATGGCATCGACGACATCGTGGTGCAGAGCGCCGGCAGTTCGGGTGGGTCGACCGCGATCGAGGGGGAGACCTTCGTGATCTTTGGCACACCCGATGGGCGTGCAACGCACCTGCGCTCGGCCGACATCGATGGATCGAATGGCCTGCGTATCACCAAGCCCGAGGGCTTCCAACGGATCGACGCGACGGGCATCGGGGATTTCAACGGCGATGGCATCGGGGACTTCGTCGTCGGCTGGAGCACGGCCTCGCTCCTGGGCCGGGAGCGGGCGGGCTCGGCCATCGTGATGTTCGGCCCCGCCGTGACCGATGGCAGATCGACGCTGGACCTCGATTCCATCCCCGAGGACGCCGGCCAGTGGATCCATGGGGCGCTGCCCCACGAGGGCCTGGGATCGCTCGTCTGGCCCGCGGGCGACGTGAACGGTGATGGCCTGGCCGATGTGCTGCTGAGCGCCGCCGTCAGTCCCGTGCCGGGCGCTTCGCGCATTGGCGTGGCCTATCTGATCTACGGACGTCGCGCAGACGTCGGCGGCGTGTGGCCGGCCCTCGACTTGGCGGCGCTCGATCCCTCCCAAGGCGTGCTGCTGTACCACCGCTACGGCGGCTTCACCGAGTTCGTTGGCGTCGGCGACCTCAACCACGACGGCTACGGGGACGTAGGCCTGGGCGCCCACGATGCGGCGCCTCCGGGCCGGCCTCAGGCCGGATTGGCGTTCGTGGTGTATGGCGGGCCCGACCTGCCGGCCGTGATCGACGCGACGCGCCTGGAAGCGCCGCGCGGCACGCGCATCGAGGGCGCCAGGGAACAGGATCGGCTGGGACTGCCCATCATCGGCATCGGCGACTTCGACGGCGACGGCATCGATGACCTGGCGGTTGCCGCCAACACGGCGCCGCCTCGCTCGGGCGGCTACGCGAACGGGCAGACGTACGTGCTGTTCGGATCATCCGAGTCCGATCAGTGGCCCGCGGTCATCGACATGGCAGACCCCGCGGCCTCGGGCATCGCGCCGCCGCTGGTCATCGCGGGCACGGGGTTGGGCGACCGCATCGGCTCGGCCCTGGCCGCACCGGGAGATGTGAATGGCGATGGGTTGCCCGACCTGGCGGTGGGCATGAGTCGATTCCCTTCGGGCCTGTCCTCGACTCGATTCATCGGCCGTGCGGGCGCGACGATGCTGCTCTTCGGCCGCGATGACGGCGCGGGCGCCGCCGGATTCGGCTCGACGATCCTGCTGCCGGACATCGAGCCGTCGGTTGGTGTGCGGCTGCAAGGCAGGGGCGCAGGGAACTCGGGCTGGGACCTCGCGTCGGCCGGCGACTTCAACGGCGACGGCCGGGGCGACCTGGTGATCGCCGGCACGTCGTACGCCGTTGACGGCGAGCGCAACACCGGCGAGGTGCAGGTGGTTTACGGTCGCAAGCCGTGCAGGGCCAACCTGGATGGCGACGACCGTCTGAGCCTGCTGGACTTCCTGGCGTTTCAGAACCTGTTCGACGCCGGCGACCACCAAGCCGACTTCGACGGCGACGGCGAGCTGACGGTCTTCGACTTCCTGGCCTTCCAGACGGCGTTCGACGCCGGCTGCCCCTAGCGGGCCTCCACCCGCGCCCGCTCGGGCGTGGGCGCTTCGGTGTGCGCCAGCAGGGCGCGGACTTGCTTCTCGATGCCCACCGCATCAAGCCCCACCTCGGCGAGTTGCTGCTTGCGGCCGTCCTGCTTGATCCAGCGGTCGGGCATGCCGTGGCGGCGGACGGTGGCGTTCTTGTGGCCCGACAACTGGCCCATCTCTTCGATGGCCTCGAGCACGGCGCTGCCGAAGCCGCCTTGCAGCGTGTGCTCCTCGACGGTCAGGATGGGCACGCCCGCCTCGACAAGCTCGGCGATGAGTGAGCGGTCGACGGGCTTGGCGAAGCGGGCGTCGTAGACGGCGATGCTCAGCTCGGACGCCACGCGCTCGGCGACGTCGACGCACGCCAGCGCGGGCACGCCGAAGGCGAGGATGGCCGCGTCGGGCTTGTCGGTCTTGTCCGTGAGCAGGCGCGCCTTGCCCAACTCGAAGGGCGGGCACTCGCTCGCGAATCGATCCGACACGTCGTCTCGCGGGTAGCGCACGCTCGAGAGCCCGCGGTCGTACTCGCGCATGAACTCGAGCGACGCGCGCAAGCTTGGCTCATCAATAGCCGCCATGATCGCGGCGTCCGGCAGCGTGCGCAGGAGCGAAACATCGGCAAAGCCGTGGTGCACGGCGCCGTCGCCGCCGACCAGGCCGGCCCGATCGAGGCACAGCCGCACCGGCAGGCCCTGGAGCGCGGCCTCCTGGAAGGCCTGGTCGTAGGCCCGCTGGAGGAACGTGCTGTACACGGCGAAGAAGGGCTTGGAGCCCGTCTTGGCGAGCCCGGCCATCATGTCCAGCGCGTGGCTCTCGCAGATGCCCGTGTCCCACACACGCTCTGGGAACTTCTCCATCGCCTCGGTCACGCCGGTGCCATCGGGCATGGCGGCGGTGCAGGCGACGACGGCCTCGTCGCGCTCCATGAGGTCGACGAGCGCCTCGCCGAAGGCGCTGGTGAAGCTGCGCCCGCCGCTCTTGACCACCACGCGGCAGCCCTCGGCCTGGAGCTGCGCGCCATCCTGGGCGGCGAAGGGCTTGGGTGAGTGGAACGTCCGGGCGTCACCCTCGCTGAAGGCTAAGCCATTGCCCTTGACGGTCTTGACGTGCAGCACGCACGGGCGATCGAGGTCCTTGACGGCCTCGAGGAACTCGATGAGCGTGGGCAGGTGGTGGCCGTCGATGGGACCGACGGTGAGCAGACCGAAGTGCTCGAACCACGTCGTATCGGGCGCGCCGTCGCCGACCATGGCCTTGGCGGCCTCACCCATACGGTGGTACGCGTCGCGCAGGGCCTCGCCGCCGGGCACGCCCCGAAGCAGCTCCCTGGCGTTCTTCTTGAAACCGGTGTACGTGTGGCTGACGCGGACACGGTCGAAGTGCTGCGCGAGGGCGCCCTGCGGGCCGGCGATGGACATGCCGTTGTCGTTGAGCACCACGAGCATCTGCCGCTTCAGCGTGCCCGCATTGTTGAGCCCCTCCATCGCGACGCCGTTGACGATCGACGAGTCGCCGATGAGCGTGACCACGCGCCGGCCGTCGGGCCGTTGCTTGCTGTCGTACGCCTCGCCGTTGAGCGTGTCGCCGCGGGCCATGCCAACCGCCGTGGAGATGCCCGTGCCGGCGTGGCCGACGCTGAAGAGGTCGTACCTGCTCTCAGCGGGGTCTGGGAAGCCGGCCATGCCCTCGCGCGTCCGCAGCTTGCTGAGCAGGGGCAGCCGCCCGGTGAGCAGCTTGTGGGGGTAGCACTGGTGGCCCACGTCGAAGAGCAGCCGGTCCCAGCCGAAGTCGAAGACGCGGTGCATGGCGATGGTCAGCTCGACCACGCCCAGGTTGGGCGCCAGGTGTCCGCCGGTGCGCGAGACCTGCTCGCAGATGGCCGCCCGGATCTCGCCGGCGAGTTCTTCGAGCTGGTCGATGGACATCGAGCGCAGTTGCTCGGGCCCGGTCAGCGTGTCCAGCAGTGCCATGCGAAGCCTCCAATCCCGATCGCGCCCCGAAAGGGTCGCTCCCCAACCCTATTTCTTAGGCGGAATCCCAATAGTTTTCAATGATTCTTGAAAATATCAGGGTGGTCCCGGCCACATGACGCCACTCTGCACCAACCGGGCACCATCGGCCTCATCGCGTCCGGCCGGCCAGCACGCGGGCCAGGTCGGCCAGGTCCTCGCCGGCGTCACCCAGCGGCTCCAGCGCCGTCAGGCTCGTGCTGAGAAGATTGGCCACCTCGGCTCGCGATGCCTCGACCCCCACCACGCCGGGGAAGGTGAGCTTCCCCGCGTCGGCATCCTTACCCGTGCGCTTGCCGGTGTGTTCGGTGGATTGCTCCACGTCGATCAGGTCGTCGACCACCTGGAACATGAGCCCCACCGCCTGGGCGTACTGGGTGATGGCGCCGAGCACCGCGTCGCCGGCGTCCACGCTGATGGCGCCCATCCGGCATGCGGCCCGTAGCAGGGCGCCCGTCTTCCAGTGGTGCACCAGCCGCAGGCGGGCCTCATCGGCGGCAACCGACTCATCGAACCCGCCCAGCGAGTCGAGGGTCTGGCCGTCGATCATCAGCCCGGTGGCCTCGGCAAGCTCGCCGATAAGCCTGCCCGAGCATCCTGCATCGGTCACCCGCCGGGCCAGGGCCAGGTAGGCCGCGTTGAGCATGGCGTCGCCCGCCAGCAGTGCGGCGGCCTCGCCCGCGTGCACGTGCAGCGTGGGCCTGCCTCTTCGCAGGTCGTCGTCGTCCATGCAGGGCAGGTCGTCGTGCACCAGACTGAAGGCGTGGACGAGTTCGACGGCCGCCGCGGCGGGCAGCGCGTCGCGCACGTGCCCCCCGCTGGCTCGCGCGCACATGAGCGTCAACGCCGGTCGCAGCCGCTTGCCGCCGCCCAGCGCGGCATAGCGGGCGCCCTCACGCATAATCGAACTCCGGCAGGCTTGGTCGATGACCGCTTCCATCTCGGCCTCGACCATCGCCGCGAGTTCGCCCACCATCGCGCGGACGCGGCCCTCGAGCGTGGGGGCGCTCGCTGGCCGGGCTGTGGGCTCGGTGGGCTCGTGGGTCTCGCTGGCCATCGCACAACGGTACCATCACAGTCCTATCGAAGCCGGAGCAGATCAGTGGAAGCCCTCGCAAATGGCATCAGGCATTGGTTCGAGGTCGGCGGCTGGGTGATGGTCCCGCTGGCGCTGGTCAGCGTGCTGGGGCTCACCATCGTCTTCGAGCGTGTGCTGTTCTGGGCCCGCCTGACAGGGCCGGCCATCCGCACGCGGACCTCGAAGCTGGCGGCGAGGCTTCGGTCGGGCGATTTTGCCGGCGTGATCAAGAGCACGGCCGAGCGGCGGGATCCCTATTCGCGGCTGGCCCGCGAGTTGAGCCAGGACGCCACGGGCCCCATCGGCGAGGCCCAGGCCCGCGAGGCCATCGAGGCCCAGCGTTACGCCGTCGAGCGGTTCCAGGGCGCTCTGAGCATCATCATCACCGCCGCCCCGATGCTGGGCATTTTGGGCACGGTCACGGGCATCATCACCAGCTTCGCGGCCATCGGCGAGGTCGAGGGTGGCGACCCCAGGCTCGTGGCCGGCGGCATCGCCCAGGCGCTCTACACCACCGCCTTCGGCCTGGCCATCGCGGTGGCGACGCTGTTTCCCTACGCCATCTTCAAGGGCCTGGCCGACCGCGCCCTGACGCGCCTCGAACTGCTGGCCGCATCGGCGATGGAAGGCTCGAGCAAACCTACAGCCCCGCCAACTGGCGGATGATCTTCTCGAGCTTTGGCGGCACGGGCATCACGCTCAGCCGCGCCTGGCGCACCAGATCGAAGTCCTTGAATCGCTCGTCGGCCTTGATGTCCTTGAGCGTCACGGGTGTTTTTGCCTTTTTGCCCACCGAGACGTCGAACAGCGGCGCTTTGGTCTCGCCCTTGCCATTGAGGCCGGGCTCGTCGGGGTCTTCGTAGGGATCGGTCACGATCTTGACCACGCCCATGATCGCCTTGTCGTTACCCGTGTGGTAAAAGAACGCCTGGTCGCCCTTCTTCACCGCCCGCATGTGCATGCGAGCGGCGTTGTTGGCCACGCCCGTCCAAGCGGTGCGTTTGTCCTTTGCCATGTCGTCCCACGAGTAATCGCCCGGCTCGGTTTTGATCAGCCATGTCGCCATGGTCGAGGATAGCCGACGAAAAACAGCCGCATACCCCGGGGGCACGCGGCTGGCGTAGTTTGTTGGTGTTGGGGCCGAGCTTACTGAGGGGCCTTGGCCAGTTCCTTGCCGGCCTCGCACTTGCCGCAGCAGGCGTCGGCGTCCTTGCCGCAGGCGTCGCCCGCGCAGGCCGAGCCGCAGTCGCTGGCTTCGGTGGTGGTCGAGACCAGCTCAACCTGAGCGGCATCGCCCTCGCAGGCGGCCTTCTCGGAGCACGCGACCTCGCAGCTCTCGCCGGTGGTCGAAACCATCTCGACCTGGGCGGCCTTGTCCGAGCAGGCGGTCTCCATGCCGCAGGCCTTCTCGCCGCTGCACGACTCGCCGGCGGCTTCGGTGGCGACCGGAGTTGCTTCGATCTGCTTCTGGCCATCGGTCAGGGGGCAGCACGAGTCGCCGGTGCTCTGGGTGGCCACGGTGGTGGCGGCGGTGGCCTCGACGCCGGTGATCGCACAACTCGAGCAATCGCCCGACATCATGCGATATCCCGCGACACCCAGAACGGACAGGCCGGCGATCGTCGCGATCACGATGCTGGTGGTCGAACCTTTGCGCTTCATCTGCTGCCTCCTCGATCGCTCGCAGGGCCGCGTCATAGGGCCCGGTGAGGTCCAATGTGTGTGCTTGAGTCCCCCAAGCGTATCCACCGCGCGGCCCGACGCCACCGGCTTCATATGGGTCAACATACCCGGAATCGGCTGGTTTTGTTCCCCTTCTGATTAAGTATTACCCCGTACTCATCTGCAAAAGACCGATAACTTTAACCCATCCCCCGAATCTCCCGCAGAGTCCCCACAGCGGATTCAGACGCGTCCCCCACCGTCCGATGAGCTAGGCAGGAACCGCTCACCGAAGGACTGCGGGACATATGCCAACGCACGAAGAACAGCACAACCTCGAAGAAACCAGCGAAACTGGCAAGGGAATGAATCCTGACGTTGACGCCGACGTGGACAACGTGCTGGCGTCCATCGAGCAGGAACTCAGTGCCCTGGTCGATCGATGCGAGCAGACCACGGCCCAGCACGCCCGAGAACTCTCCCAGCGTCAGGCAGAGATCGACCGCACCATCCAGATCGCCTTGAAGCGGCAGGTGGAGATCGATCGCCAGACCGCCAAGCTGAGGAGCCTGGCCGACGAGGTCGTGCAGGCCGAAGCCGACCTGACCGAGCGCAAGCGCAAGCTGGCCGAGCGCCTGCGTCGCCGCCGAGCCCGGATGGACACGAAGATGACCGCCTCGGTGGACGCCCACGCCCAGCGTGCGGCCCAGGAACTCGAGGCCCGGGCCGAGGAACTGGCGCAGCGCGAGGCCGAGCAGGAGGTCGCCGCCCAGCGTGCCAATGAACAAGCCGAGACGGCCCGCCTGGAAATGGCCCGGCTTCAAGAAGTGCGCCAGCTCATCGACGAGCAGGCTTCGATGACCGCCGAGCACGCCCAGGCCATGGAAGCGCAGCTCGCAAAACGGGACCAGGCGTCGCTCGAACTCCTTGAGCGGTTGCGGGAAGCCTGCGGGCTGGCCGACCGCGTGCGTGAGCTATCCACCGAGGTTCGTGAGGGCCGCGTCGAGGTCCGTGAGAGCCTGGACCGGGCCGAGCACGCCGAGCGTGAGCGGGTTGAGGCGCGATCCTCTCTGGAAGCCGCCCGGGCTCGCATCGCCCAGCTCGAGTCGAGCGTGCAAGACCTGAGCCGCGAGAAGCTGCTGCACGAGCAGCGGGCAATGCGCACCAACAGTGAGCTCCAGGCCCGTGAGGCCGCGATTGCAAAACGCGAGCAGCAGCTCCGAGAGGAAGCCCAGCGGCTGGCCGAGGACCAGGCCGCCTGCGACGCCCAGCTGCGCGAGCTGGGCCAGCAGTTGGTCGAGCGGGACCGCGCCGACCGTGCCCGCCGGCTGGACCCGAGAACCCCCCAGGCGATCAGTTCGCTACCGATACCGGCCACCGCCCGCCGCCGGCCCGGCCTGCGACTGGCCGAATAACCCCATCAGGCGACACCAGCACGAGCGAGACCGACATGGACAACAGCACGCAAGATCACGCCAACCGGCCATCCTCGACCGGCCTTACCGACGACATCCGCGGGGTGATGAGCGACATCGAGCGCCGCCTCGACCGCCTTCGCGTCGCCCATGCCGACCGTGAACGGGAGCGCGAGGAACTGGAGGCGCGCACCCTCCTCGTGGAGCAGCAGGCCACCGAGATCGAGGCCGCCCGTCAGGAGTTGGCCGTGCTCCAGCGTGCACACGAGGAGGCGGTCCAGGCCGCCGAGGCCCGCTTTGCCGAGTTGGATACCCGGGAAGCCCAGGCCAGAACGGCGTTCGCCCAGGCAAAAGAACGTCACGACGCCATCCGCCACGAACTGGCCGAGCAGCAGGCTGACATCACCCGCTCGCAGGAAGAGCTGCGGGCCAGCCGCGAGGCGTTCGAGGCCGAACGTGCTCGCATCGAGGAGCTGGCCGCCGAGGCCGACCAGCAGCTCAAGGACGTTGAAGAGGATCGTGCCGCGCTCGAGCGGACCGCCACGGAGCTGAACGATCGGCAGAAGGACCTGGACGACCAGGCCTCGGCGCTGGCCGATCGGGATCGCGAGATCGACGATCGGGCGAAGGCCCTCGACGCGCGCGCCGAGCAGCTCAAGGAACAGGACCGCAAGCTCGCGGAGCTGAGCCGGCAGGCGGCCGAACGGCAGGAGAAACTCTCTGGCGATAGCTCGGACCTGCAGCAGCAGAAGCAGTGGCTTGCCGAGCAAACCAAGCAGGCCGACCTGCTGCGTTCGCGTGTCAAGCAACTGGAGCAGGAGCTGCAGCGCGCAAAGAGCGAGGCCACCCAGGCCCAACCCGATCCCGCCGGCGCCAATGAGGCGGTCGCCGAGGAACTCGAGCAGACGCAGCGGAAGCTGCGCGATGCCGCCGGCATGATTGCCGAGCTGCGCGCGCAGCTCGACGACGCCGAGTCGGCCGCCCCCGTGGGCCCGGTCGATGCCGATGCCGCGCACCTCCAGCGTCGCCAGCGTCGGCTGCGTTACGTGCGCGCGTCGCTCCAGCAGGAACGGGCCAAGATCGCCAAGGCCAGCGAACTGCTGCGCGAGCGGTCTGCCGCGATGTCTCAACAGCACAGCCCCCGTGCCGACAGCGATAGTGCGCCGCCGCCGCCAAGTGGTCCACTGGCCGCGTTCGCGCGTATCGGCACCGGCATGGCGTGCGTTGCGGGCTCCATCGTCGTGCTGGCGGGCGTGAGCTGGATCGCCTCTGGCGAGCTTGTAACCCCGACCTACGCGGCCAGCGTGACCGTGGCGCACGACGCCCGGGGGCGGGAGGTGATGGCCGAGGATCTGGCCGGTTGGCAGACCTTCCACGAGGGCCTGATGGACGACCCTCGGTTCTACGAGTTCGCTGCCGAACGCATGCGGCAGCGCGGTCTGCTTGAGCTTGGCAACGCCGTCTCGGTCAAGACCTTCGTGGAGGATTCCGTCGGCTGGGCCTCGGGCGCCGATGGCGAGTTGATGATCGAGGTTCGCGAGCAAGGCGCCGATCGGGCCCGACGCGTGGCCGAGACGCTGGCCATCGCCCTTGTGGGGCAGGCCAACTCAGCCCGCGAGCGTCGCCCCGACGGACTGCCAAGCGTTATCGCAAAGGACGCTCAGCCCGACAGCCGGCCCATGACTAACCAGAGACCGTTCTACGCGGGCGGCATCTTCGTCGGGCTGACCCTCGTCAGCGCCGCCATCGGGGGCCTTGTCAGCCGACGAATCACGAGCCTTCGTCGCGAGGTGGCCGCCGAGGGCCACACCGACCTGGACGACATGGGCGAACAGCAGGAAGGCCGGATCAACATCGGCTGATCCGGCCCTCGGTTGGCTCGCGTGTTCCGTTGGGGCCCGGTGGGCCGACGTGTCAGATGTTGATGGTCGTGGTGGCCATAATCTGCTTGCTGCCGCTGGCCAGATCCACGCTCACCAAGGCGAGCCTCATGCCATTCTCGAGCACGAGTTCCTGCAGGTGCTGGCTGGTGAGGATGCCATCGGAGGCGAACTGCCGGACCGATCGGCCGATCTGGTTGTTCGCATCGAGCATGACCAGGGCGTACTCGACGTTCTCGCTCTTGGGCAGATTGCTACAGCGCAGGGCGCCGATGTTCCGCTCGTCGAGGTACTCGATGACAACTTGGATCTCCGAGGTGGGATCCACCGGGGTGAAGGAGATGTCCGCGACGCGGTCCCGGTTGAAGATGATCTCCATCGAGTCGGCCCCGTAGGCCTTCATCACCCCGTCCAGTCCGATGTTGTTCTCGAAACGGGTGTTCAGATCGTTGTATCGCAGGGTGGAATGGCCAAAGGCCACGCCAAACGCGATGGCGGCCGCCGAGGCGGCAATAGCGCCGATCCGCCAGACGCGGGACACGCCCCGGCTGCGACGGAGGCTCAGGGGGCCCTGCTCATCGTCAGACTCGGCGGCCTTGGCGATCGCGTCGGCGAGCATGGCCTCGCGGACGGCCGAGATCACGCGGTCACGCATCTCTGGCGCGGGCGCCACATCGGGGAGCAGCCCCTGGAGGTTCGCCAAGCGGGCCTGCTCGGTCAGAACGCGATCCTGCGTTGAGGGTGGGGCCGAGCGGAATGCCGCGTCAAATGCCGCGGACTCCTCGTCGTCGAGCATTCCCAGGGCGTCGAGGACGGCCAGTTCGATGAGATCGATCGTGTTCATGTCGCGGCTTCCTCGACTGCTCTCTCTCGCAGACGCACCAGTGCCCGGCTGAGGGCGGATTTCACGGTCCCGATTGGCGTGTCCAGTTCCTCGCCGATCTGTCGGAGCGTCTGCCCTCCTAGATACGCACGGATGACCACCCTCTGTTGCAGTTCGGGCAAGGTCTTTACGAGTTCCAGAACGTCTCTATAACGCTCGTGTTGCTCAAGATTTGTGATTTCTCCGGACGCGCCACCGGGAAGCTGGCCGGCCGAGTCCCCGAAAGCGGTGGTTTTCAGCCGCGCCTGGCTACGCCGGAGCCGGTCGACCAGATGTCGCCGGCTCAGCAGCATAACCCACGTGACCAGCGCCGCCCGCTTCGGGTCATAGCGATCGGCGGTCTTCCAGAGGCGGACGAAGATTTCCTGGACGGCGTCCTCGGCATCGGCCCGGGTGGGCATGGTCTGATAAGCCATGCGATACACGAGCGAGCCAAATCTGTCATACAGATCGCCAATAGCCGATTCTTCTCCTGCGGCCACGCGCTGCATGAGATCGAGGTCTGCCTTGGGATTTCGAGGATGCCTGGTCATGTCCCACCTGCCACGGAGCGCGGCCCATCGGAAGGGCTTCATATGCCAGCCGCAGGGCCGGTGTTTCTATTCGCAGTCAATGCCGATCAGGATCCGTCCCCTATGTTTGCCTGACATCTGGAAGGGGTAAGCCGTTTCTATGTACTATTTTTGTTTGGTATAGCCACGTAGATCTTGGGCACGGATAAATAAATCTCTTGTATTTGTCCGTTGGTTTCGTGTATACTCACGGCACACGACCAGCCGCATGGGGAACGCGGATGAGTGGGGTGAATGTGAAATCTCAGCTTTCGCAGGCATTTCAGCCAACGATGGGCAGACGGTCCGGCGCGTTCACGATCGTGGACGTCATGGTGTCGATCGCTGTTATGATGGTGCTCATCTCGCTGATGATGCCCGCCCTGACCAAGGCCACCGAGACGGCCCACCGCCTTGTCTGCTCGTCCAATGTCCGTCAGATCGGCATGGGTATTCTCATGTATGCCGACGGCAACGACGACTTTCTGCCGCCGACAACCTTCTACGATCCCGCCCATAACCGGGCCGAGCAGATGCTGATCCTCCGTCTATCGGCCGTGTCCTCGGCCCCTCGAGACTTCAGCCCCGAGACCGGCGGCTGGGACGGCTTGGGCCTGCTCTATCATGGCGGATACCTCGACCATGCGGCGTGCTTTTACTGCCCCTCCCACGATGGCGCCCATCCGGTCTCGCAGTACAGCAACAGCTTCGGCGAGATCCCGGGCGTGGTTGTCGGGAACTACCAATATCGCGGGGCCGGACCGGACGGTCAGCGGCGCCTGAGCAAGATCGAGCCGCGTCGCACGGCCCTCATCGCCGACGGCATGCGGCTACGCAGCGACTACAACCACGACGTGGGCTCGAACGTGATGCGGGCCGACCTATCGGTGACGTGGTTCCGCGATTACGGGGGCCGCATCATCTCTCGCCTGCCTCTGGATGAGGCCGACGCCCGCTCTTCGGTCGTCATGGCGGCCTGGGGGCTGATCGACGAGCAGCTCGACAGTGGCGGCGCGAGCGGCGACTCGAGCACCAGGGACAACTGAACAACTCTGATCCGGCCGTGCGTTCTTGGGCTGCCTTGCGGTCTCGAGGGTGGCATTCTCGATCGACGGACCCTGGGCGTCCTGTCGCCGTACCGTAGCGATGGATCACATCCGTGAGCACTGCCCTACAGGGCACCTTACCCTCGCTCCACGCAGGAGGAATCAGCATGGGATTGCACCGCGCCGCTCTTGTGAATCGAATGGCTCTGTTCGCGGCGATCGCCGCCGTGATTCTGACCCTTGCGCACCGGGCCGACGCCCAGATCACCGCGGATCGGACGTATTACGGCATCGATCGTGAGATCCCCGTCACCGTCTCGCTGCCGGGTCGTCAGGATGATGGGGAGGCCGAGGCGAGCGTCGTGCTCTTCAATGGCCGCGGCGATCGTGTGGCCCAGGCGAGCGTGCTGGCCGGCCGCGTCGACCTGGCTACGTTCTTCCCGATCTTGTGGGACCAGCAGGACCCGATCGTGCTGTACGCCCAGCTCTATTCGCCCGGAGGTGGCGATGGGCAGGGCGAGACCGGCGAGCCGATCGGTCCGCCGTTGGTCCTCCAGCCGCTGGTCACGCCCCAGCGAGCCACGGCGAGTAGCAACGGCGTGCGGTGGCAGGTTGCCGGGCCCAAGGTGTTCTCGGGTCTGCGTGTGTATGTCGACAAGTTCCTGAAGCTCAACACCACCGAGGGCCCCATGGTCTTCCGGCTGCGCCCGGACGTGGCGCCAAACACCGTCTGGCACATCCGCGAGCTGGCGCGGGGTGGCTTCTACACCGACATCCCGTTCCATCGGGTGCTGCCCACGCACCGCACGGGCAAGCCGTTTGTCGTCCAGGCGGGCGACCCGACCGGGTCGGGCACGGGCGGGCCTGGCGTGTTCATTGACCTGGAGCCCAGCGACCTGGAGCACAGCTTCGGCGTGCTCTCGATGGCCCGCACCAACGACCCGGACACCAACGGGTCGCAGTTCTTCATCGCCCTCAGCCGCGAGGCCACGGCGCACCTCAACGGCGTGTACACGGCCTTCGGCCAGGCCGTCAGCGGGGCCGAGGCGATCATCGCCGTCGAGCAGACGCCCCTGGCCGACCCGCGCCTGGGCAGCCCGGTCGAGCCCCCGCGGATCGAGAGCGCCGAGCTGATCGACGCGCCGCCCATGGGCACCGGCCCGGAGCCCATCGAACGGCCGACAGGCTCGGGCCAGCGTTAGGGCTCGTCAGAAGCGGTACGACAGCCCCGCGTGGAGCATGAGGGTGGGGTCGGTCTCGCTGCGACTGACGCGGCCGCCGTCCTCGTCCTTGATCTTGAACCGCCGCCAGAGCTGCGAGCCCACGCCCGCGGTGACCTCCAGCCCGGGCGTTGGTTGCCAGCTGACGCCCAGGTTCAGGTCGACGGACTTGTCCTGGAAGACGCCCCGGGGGGCGAGCCCCTCGTCGTCCAGGCGGTACTGCCGCTCCTGGTAGCCCAGCTTGAGGTTGAAGCCCAGCTCCTCGGTGGCCTGATAGGCCAGCGTCGCGCCGCCGATGGTGGCCAGCTTCAGGCTCCACTGCTCGTCGAACCGGAAGGTCGCGTCGACCTGGGGCAGGGGCAGCACCTCCACGCCGCCCTCGAGCTGGCTCTGGACCAGCAGGCTGGCGCCCAGCGAGATGCGCTCGGTCAGGTAATACGTCGCCCCCAGCCCCGCGCGCCAGACCACCGCGTCGCCCACGTCGGCGTTGCGCTCGCGCGAGAGGCCCACGCCGCCCACCCCCAGCACGACCCAGCGCCGCGTGAGGTTGTGCGAGACCAGCACGTCCAGGTTCTGGCGGGTGAAGCTGCCGAAGGGGTCGCCGGCGACCGGATCGACCTTGGAGGCCCCGTCGAAGTCGTAGAACGCGAACTCGTTGCTGGCGTCGAAGATCGCGCGGGTGCGCTGCGAGGCCAGCCAGGTCAGGGTGAAGTCCGTGCGCGTCAGCGTCGTCACCGCGTCGCCGCCGCCGTCGATGTGGGGCACCGCCGCGGTCCGGATCGACTGGCCCAGCTTGTAGACGAACCGCGGCGGGGCGGGGGGCCGGGCCGTCTGGCCCCCGGGCGAGCCCTCGGGGACGCCGGTGGTCGCGGCGGCACCGCCGCCGGCGGGCTCCTGGGGATCCCCGTCCTGGGCCCAGAGGGGCGCCACCGCGAGGGCGAGGCAGGCGGCGGCGGCGGCGGCGAGACGCATGGGCAAGCTCCTGGGAGGGCCCGGGCACCGCGTCGGCCCGGGCGGCAAGGATAGTCTGTACTAATCTGGTGCGGTGGGCGTCCGCCTCAGGGCGCCGGGAAGGACGCCGGAAAGGGGGCCAGCGATGCTGTGGACCGTGCTGTGGTGGACCGGGGGCGTGGCGGGCTCGCTGGTGGCCCTGTGGCTGCTGGTCGCGGCGGCGGGGCTCGACCGGCCCAGGCGGTGGCTGCGTGGGGGGCGGGGGAGGTCGGGCGCGCTGGCCTGCGGGGCGTGCGGGCACGAGGCGGTCACCCCCGATACCATCGCCACATGCCCCGAGTGCGGGGCCGGGTACGCGCAAGTGGGCCTGCTGACGCCGAAGGCGGGGCTGCGGTACGGGCCGCCGCCGTGGGTGGTGGCGCTGCTGCTGCTGGCGGGGGTGGTGCTGGGCTCGGCGATGCTCGCGCCGGTGGCGGGGACGATGGCCAATCGGCGGGCGATCGGCGCCCCGCAGGTGGAGCAGGCCCGGATCACCAGCTCCTTCGAGCCCGCGTCGGGCTTCGCCCTGGCGGTGCACCAGGAGCTCGCCCGGGCCCAATCCATGGGCACCTGGAGCCAGACCGCGCCCGTGCTGTCCGGCACGGTGCGGGTCGATCTGGTCGCCGGCGCCACGGCGGGCAGCGGCATCAACCATCCCAACAACCAGAACCTGCCGAAGTTCTTTCTCGAGCTGCCCACCGAGGCCGGCTCGTGGCGGCTGCTGGACGCGACGCTGGCCCCGATGACCGCCGGAAACGGCCTGGAAAACGGGGTGGTCGCCCTCTTCGCCGCCGCCGGGCTGGGGCCCAGGGGCGCCACGCCCGCGGTCACCGAGGCCGAGCTGGCGGCCATCGCCCAGCTGGTGGGGGCCTACCAGGACGCCCGGGGCGGCCAGCCGGCGAGCCTGGCGACCCTGCTGCCGGCGACCGGGCTCACGCCGACGGGCCAGGGCATGAGCGTCCGGGGCTACCACACCTTCCACCGGGCCTCGCCCTGGGGCATCGCGGCGGGGGCGGCCACGCCGGCCGGGCTCCTGCTGGTCGCGGGGCTATTGCTGGGGGCCATCGGCTGGTCGCGGCGGCGGATGGTCGCCGTGGGGGTGCGGGCGGGGTGAGCCCCCCGGCGACCGTCGATGGCCCCGCGGACACCGCCGTTCGCCTCGCGGACATCGACGTTCGCCCCGCGGACACCGCCGTTCGCCCCGCGGCAACCTCCGATCTCCTCGCGGACATCGACGTTCTCCCAGCGCACCATGGAGGTTGATGTTGGGGTCCCGGCCATCGACGGCCCGCCTCACGGGCCGGAGGGGGCGATTCCGGCCGGATCGACCCGAACAGATCCGGCGCGGGCGACGAATAGACGGGTTTCCTCTGATGTTCCGGCGGCTCCTTCCGTCGCGGCCGGGGCGGATCGGGCCACCCTGGGGCAGCATCCCCGCGTAGGATGGCCGCCATGAGTGCCCCAGCCGCCCCAGCCGATCCCGCCGCGCCCACCGACCCCCACGCCAAGGGCGGCCAGTACGCCGGCGACGAGCCCCCGCTGCTGTCGGTCAAGGACCTCAAGACCCACTTCCCCGTCCGCAGCGGGCTGCTCCAGCGCGTGACCGGGCACGTCAAGGCGGTCGACGGGGTGAGCTTCGACCTGGGCAGGGGCGAGACGCTGGGGCTGGTGGGCGAGAGCGGCTGCGGCAAGACGACCGTGGGCCGCACGCTGCTGAAGCTCATCCCCGCCACCGGCGGCACGGTGACCTTCGAGGGCAGGAACGTGCTCAAGGCCCAGGGCGCCGAGATGAAGGCGCTGCGGCGCGACATGCAGATCATCTTCCAGGACCCCGCCGGCAGCCTCAACCCGCGCATGCGCATCGCGAGCATCGTGGGCGAGCCGCTCATCGTCCACGGGCTGGTGACCGACCGCCGCAAGCTGCGCAAGCAGGTCGAGGAGCTGCTCGTGCGCTGCGGCATGCCCGCCGCCGCGGCCGATCGGTACCCGCACGAGTTCAGCGGCGGGCAGCGCCAGCGCATCGGCATCGCCCGCGCGCTCGCGCTGGAGCCCAAGTTCATCGTGTGCGACGAGCCGACCAGCGCGCTGGACGTGAGCATCCAGGCCCAGATCATTAATCTGCTCACCGACCTCCAGGAAGAGTTCGGCCTGAGTTATTTGTTCATTAGTCATGACATGGCCGTCATCCAGCACGTGTGCAAGCGCATCGCCGTCATGTATAAGGGCAAGATCGTCGAGACCGGCAGCCGCGACGAGATCCTCAAGAACCCCCAGCACCTGTACACGCAGAGCCTCTTGAGCGCCGTGCCCGAGCCCGACCCCCGCCGCGTGAAGCAGCGCGTGATCTTCGAGGGCGGGGCGATGTAGGCCGGCCCGGCGGGGGTTGATGAACTCGGGCTCACCCCCGGGATGGGCGGATGTTGCGGGCATACATTGCCCCCTGGATGCGCCGGCACGCCGCCGGGCCATACAAGGAGAAGTAGCATGGACCGCAACAGCGAATCGAAGCAAAGCCCCGTCCGCGTCGCCCTGACCGGCGTGCTGGTGGCGATGGCCGTGGCCGCCGCCGCGTGCAACACGATGGAGGGCGCCGGCGAGGACGCCGAGGCCGTCGGGGATGAGATCGAGGAAGCCACCGACGGCTGAGCCGCCGTGACAGACCAGCCATCTTCAACGGCCCCCGGGCCGTTGTTGTGTTTGTGGATCATGCTTGGCGAACAGGAAACGCCTGAGGTCGTCGCGGAGCAGCCCGGCGGCCCCGAACTGACGCGCGACGGCCACGATGGCGGCGATGGGCATCGTCAGGGCGATGAGCGCGAAGGCCAGCCGCCCCAGGGTCGCCGGCTTGGACATGCCGGCGGGCTGCTGGACGCCCAGCAGGCCGAGCGTGAGATCGACGGCCCACGCGATAGCCACCACGAGCACGGCGGCGGCGGCCTGCGTGGCGTAGCGCCGGGCCCGGCCGTTGGCCGCGGCGCTCGACAGGTGGCGCAGGTACACCGAGGCGCAGCCGTGCTGGACCAGGGCGAGCACGAGCAACGCGGGCAGGATGGCGTCCCTGGCCCGCACGAGCACACCGCCCAGCACGAGCAGCAGGGCGACCGCGGCGAGGATGGCCACCGCCCCGTACCGGGCGATGGCGGCCGAGCGTGGGCGCCGGCCCTCTGGCGTGCGGGGGTCGGGCGTGGTGGTGGCCAACCAGCCGGCGACGTAGAGCACCAGCGAGGCGAGCATGAGCCCGGACATGATGGCGTCCTCGACCCAGGTGGAAATCTGGACGCCCGACGCCGAGACGACGATGAGCGCGAGCATCACGCCCAGCCACGTGATGAGAACCAGGCCCACGCCAGAGCGAACCATGACCAGCCCCCGGTCGAGCGTGCGGAGGTGGGCCGGGGCGGCGAACGCCAGGCCGTCGCCGCGGATGGACTCGGCAATCGGCGTGGCGCACTCGGGGCAGGGATCCTGGGTGTCCAGGCCGGTAAGCTCGTAGCCGCAGGTGACGCAGCGGACGCTGGGAACGCGGCCGCAGGCTGGGCAAGCGCGATCGAGCGGCTGGCCCGAGAGGTCCTGGCCGCAGGCCCCGCAGGCGCGCGGTGGCGAGAGTGGACGTGGGTCTGGAAATCTCCGCTTGCTCGCGGCCATGGCGCATCTTATTTGCCTGGCCATGGTGTGTCTGCTTAGCAGCCGATCGTGAAACGGTTCTGGAACTCGAGGAAGTCGAAGATGGTGAACGCACCATCGCCATCAAGATCGGCGCGGGGATCGCGGGCGTCGAAGAAGTTCTGGAATGTGAGGAAGTCGAACACGGTCAGTTCGCCATCACCATCGAGATCGGTAGCGCAGAATGCCCCGCCGCTAACCGTGAGCACATAGTTGAACGTGCCCCAATCGGGGTTCCAGGGCTGGGGCTCGGCGATGCCGCAGGCCTCGCTGGCAAAGTACACCGGCTCGCTCTCGCCGAAGCCATTCGCGCCGGGCAGGAAGCTCTCACCGAACTCGCCACCAGCCAGGTCTCGCAAGCTGGGCACGCTGACTTCGACGACGAGCGCGGAGCCCGCCGCGGCGATCGCATCGACATCGACGCTCACAACGCCACCCGAAACCTCGCCAACGGTCGCGACGGCCGAGCCAATGAGCGGCAGGCCGGTCTGGGGAGGTGTGCCCTCGGGCGCATTGTAAAGATTCACCGTGATATCGACCTCGGCCAGCGTGGGCAGGCGGAGCGTTTCGATACCAAACTGGACGCTCGTGACACGCAGATCCTGCGACACCCCCTGAGCTCGCAGATCGAAGGAACGCCAGTAGCTGCTGGCTTCCACGGTCGCGGCTGTGCCGAGTGATGGGCAGACCTGACCAAAGCCAAGCACAACTTCGTCAGATACCGTCTGCGACATGGTGATGTCATCGGCCGCGGCGGCCGATGCGAGCACACAACCGAACAAAAAGCCTACCTTGCGAGCTCGGTTCTTCATGGCGATACCTCCTCTACAGGGTATACCGGCCCAACACGACATCGGTTTCAGCTGTCATAACAGCCCCTTCGCCCGCGGATAACTCCCCAGCACGGTCAGGCGACGGCACCTGGTCTTCGCGGCCTCGATGGCCCCCACCACCGCCTCGTCCTGCATGTGGCCAGCGGCGTCGATGAAGAACATGTAGGTCCAGTTCTCGCGGCCGCTGGGACGTTTCTCGATGTGGGTGAGATTCACACCGTGCGAGCTGAAGACCGCCAGGACGTCGGCCAGAGCGCCCGGCTCGTCGCTGGTCTCGAAGAGCATGCTGGTCTTGTCCTGGCCCGTGCGACCCGTCTTCTCTCGGCTGAGGATGACGAAGCGGGTGATGTTGTTGGGCTGGTCCTGGATGGACTCGACCAGAACGCTCAGGCCGTAGAGCTCGGCGGCCAGCGGCGTGCCGATGGCGGCGCTGCCCGGGCGGGCGCCGATGCCGCGGGCCTTCTCGGTTTCCTCGGCGGCGGTGATGGCGGCGCGGCTGGAGGAGGCGGCGGGGATGAGCTCGGCCTTGGGGTAGCGGGCGCTCAGCCAGTTGTGGCACTGGGCGAAGACCTCGGGCTTGCTGTGGATGCGGGTGACGTCTTCGGCGGGGCAGCCGGCCATGAGGGCGTGGCGGATGACGACCTGTGCCTCGGCGTAGATGGAAACCTCGCCGGCGTGCTCGATGAAGGCGTCCAGCGTCTCGACGATGCCGCCGGCGGTGCTGTTCTCGATCGGCGCGAGCCCGTAGTCGACGTGGCCCTTGATGACCTCGTCGAACACCGCGCCGATGCTGGTGACGCTGGCGAACTCGACGCTGGCGCCGAAGTGGGCCCTGGCGGCCAGGTGCGAGTACGAGCCGGCGGGCCCGAGGTAGCCGATGCGCAGGGGGCGTTCCAGCGCGAACGAGCCGGACATCATCTGGCGGTAGATGGCCTCGATGGTGGTGTCGCTGAGTGGCCCCTTGTTGCGGGCCTTGGCCTTGTCGAGCACCATGCGCTCGCGGTCGGGGGCGTAGATTGGCGTGCCGTCGTGCTGCTTGCGCTTGCCGACCTCGACGACCAAGCCGGCCCGCTCGTTCAGCAGGGCGACGATCTTCTCGTCGGCCTCGTCGATGAGGCGGCGGAGTTCTTCGAGGGGGCGGGGGTGGTCCATACCGGGATTATCGGGTGATTTCCCAGGCGGGTTTGGCCCGAGCCCAAAGAAAAACGCCCGGCACAAAGACCGGGCGTGGAGGAGCGGACTGCCAGACAGAATCTGAAGAAGCCTTAGCGCTTCGAGAACTGGAAGCGGCGGCGGGCGCCGGGCTGGCCGGGCTTCTTACGCTCGACCTTACGAGCGTCGCGTGAGAGGAAGCCGGCGTCGCGCAGGGCGTCTTCCAGGCTCGGGTCGTAGTCGCGCAGGGCGCGAGCGATACCCAGACGGACGGCCTGGGCCTGGCCCATGTAGCCGCCACCGCTGCACCGCACGACCACGTCGAATCGGCCCTTGGTGCCGGTGACGTCCAGCGGGGCGTACACGTCGGCGCGGTCGCGGTCTTCGGTGAAGTACTCGCTGACGGCCTTGAGCTTCTTGCGGGTGCACTGGATCTGCACGTCGCCCTTGCCCTCGTCGGCGGCGGGCTTCATGCGGACGCGTGCCACGGCGCGCTTGCGGCGGCCCGTGCCCCACCACCAGCCGTGGCGGTCGGGTGGAACGGCCTCGCGAACGCGGCGGGTCGTGGGCTCGCCGGCCTCGTCGGCGGCGACGGCCTGGGACAGCGCGCTGCCACCCAGCAGGCTCGAGCCGCTCGTCGCGGCGGTGTCGGTGGAATCGGTCGAAGTCGGGGTGTTCGTGTCAGCCATTAGAGCTTCATCTCCACCGGTTGCTGGGCCTGATGCGGGTGCTCGCTGCCCGCGTACACCTTGAGCTTCTTGAGCATGACCCGGCCGAGTCGGTTCTTGGGCAGCATGCGACGGACGGCGTCCTCGACCAGCGCCTCGGGCTTGCGCTCCCGCAGGGCGCCGAAGGTCTCGACCTTCAGCCCGCCGGGGTAGCCCGTGTAGCGGGTCCGCACACTCTGGGCGTCCTTGCGGCCGGTCAGCTTGACGGCCTTGGCGTTGGTCACGACGACGTAGTCGCCCGTGTCCACGTGAGGGGTGTACTCGGGGCGATGCTTGCCCATGAGCACCTGGGCAATCTCGGTGGCCATCCGGCCGAGCACCTGGTCCGTGGCATCCACCACGTGCCAGTTCTGCTCGACCTCACCGGCCTTTGCCATGTAGGTTTGCCGACGCATAACACTCTCCTGCGGCCAGCGAAGGGGTGACAACACACCACGCCGCCGGGGCACTTCACATACGCCGCCTACCGGGCGGGGCGGGCACCCCGGCTGGTGGGCCGGAGTGCAGGATTGACCATTCGGTCCGCCGGGCGTGGCATTGGCCACCAGCCGCCTCCGTCCGGCGTGAGGGGAAGCGTAGACACCTTCCAAGGCCCGTCAAGCCCCGAACCAGCGTTCATACGCCCATATGTGGCCTCTCGCTGGTCCTAGGCCCGCCCGCGGCCGATGATTGGAGCGTATGGACCAGAACTCCCAGACCTTCGGCGACGCCCCGCCTATTCCCGATCCGCCGCCGATGCCCGGCCTAAGACCCGATCCGGGCTCGCCTCAGAAGGCCGGGATCGCCTGGTTGGTCCTCCTGCTCGTCCTGCCCCTGGTGGTGGTGATGCAGCAGATGCAGGTGCACGCCGAGCCCGAAGCCGACGCCTCGAAGATCGCGGCTCCGCGGGGCGACGACGTCGAGGTCTCCGCCCGTATGGGCACGCGCATGGCGTATGAGATGCCGGCGATGGCTCCGGAGTTCCAGAACCAGCTCCTCGAGACGGTCGAGGGTATGGACACGCCCCTCCAGAGGTTCCGTGCCGCTCTGGCCTCGCGCGAGCTCGTCGGCCCGGAGCGCACAGTCAAGGAACTCGAGTCGATCGTCGACGCGCTCCGGGCGGGCGCCGACGACCACTACAACCTCCAGGACGAGGACGACCAGGCCCGACATGCACAACTGCTGGCCGACGCTCGAACGCTCCTGCCCTACTACCGCGACATCGCCGAGGAAGGCAAGGACGCCGCCGCCCTGGACGACGAGACGCTGAACGGACTTGTCGAGCGGCACGGCTACTTCGGAGAACTGGTGCGCATCGCCCGGCTGCCAGCCGATCACGAGTTGAGGAAAGAACTGCTATCTGGGGCGACTGGCGCCTTCCTGGTCTTGGGGCTGACGATCGTCATCATGGTGCTGGCCATCCTGGCGGGCGTGGTGCTGGGGATCACCGCACTTGTCATGCTTGGCACCGGCAAGATCCGCTGGGCCATGCCGCGACCGGCCCGTGGGGGCAGCGTGTACCTCGAAACGGCCGTGCTCTTCGTGGTGTGCTTCGCGCTGCTGCAAGCGGTGCAAGCGCTCGCGGCACAGATGGGTGAGGCGGTCCAGATGGTTGTCGGGATGCTCGCGATGCCCGCACAATGGCTCCTGCTGCTCGTGCCGCTCTGGCCGATGGCCCGCGGCGTGTCTTGGAGCCGCATCCGTGACGACCTCGGGCTGCGGGCGCCCAGGGGGGTGTTCATCGAGATCCTGGCCGGGCTGGGCGGTTATCTGGCCACGCTGCCGATCGTGATCGCCGGCGTGGTGGTGATGCTCCTCCTGCTCATGGTCCAGGAAAAGCTGTTCCCCGGCGACCCGGACGCGATGGCACCCTCGAACCCCATCCTTGAGTTGGCGCGAACGCTTAATCCGATCCTGCTGGTCATGATCTTCACCCTGGCCACCGTGTGGGCGCCGTTGTGCGAGGAGTTGGTCTTCCGCGGTGCGCTCTTCCGCCATCTGCGGTCGCGCATGGCCCTGCCCATAGCCGCCGTCCTGAGCGCAATGGTGTTCGGGATGATGCATGGGTACGCGATCATCCAGCTCATACCGGTCACCATCCTGGGCTTCAACTTCGCCCTCATCCGATCGTGGCGCGGCTCGCTCATCGGCCCCATCGCCGCCCACGCCCTGAACAACGCCGTCGTGCTCACCCTGCTCTTCTCACTGGCTTTTGTCTTGTACGGCTGAGCCGATTACACCAGCACGTCGGCCAGGCCCGCCAGCCCCAGCAGCATGCTGACCATGCCGTTGAGCGTGAAGAACGCCATGGGAATGCCCGCGGCTCCGCGTCGGGTCAGCACGATGTGCTCGTATGCCAGCAGCGCAATCGCCGCCATGACACCGAAACCAAAGATGGCGCCGAACATGGGTTCGACGACCAGCACGCCCATGAGGCACGAGATCGCGCCGGCGTGCATGACGCGGCTGAGCGTGTTCGCCCGGCGCCACCCGAAGCGGGCGGGGATGCTGTTCAGC
The DNA here is from genome assembly GCA_044440025.1 of Phycisphaerales bacterium JB060. GTDB lineage: Bacteria > Planctomycetota > Phycisphaerae > Phycisphaerales > UBA1924 > JAHCJI01. The sequence continues at coordinate 29,560 of JBITAF010000127.1, forward strand.
CCGGCCCGGCGGTCAAAGTCCAGGTCCTGCAGGGCGTAGATGGCGTCGAAGCCGGCGACCCAGAGCAGCACCATGCCCGCCAGCAGCCAGAGGGCCGCATGCTGGAGCGACTCGATGCCCCCCACCGCGATCGCCGCGGCCAGCGGGCTGGCCGCCAGCGCCCCGCCCAGAAAGACGTGGCACCACCAGGTGAACCGCTTGGTGAAGGAATAGAACGCGATCCACGCGAGCACCGGCGCCCCGAGCAGGGCCGGCCACCAGTTGCCGAAGAACACGCCGAACAGGGCGCACGCCGCCAGGAACAGAGCGGCGCACCCGGCCAGCGTCACCACGCCCGCTGATGGCGAGAGGGCCCCCGACGCGAAGACGCGCCCCCTGGTCCTGGGGTTGGCCGCGTCGATGTCCCGGTCGGCCAGACGGTTGACCACCATCGCCCAAGTACGAGCCGCCACCATGCACACGAGCACGAGCGCCAGCAGACCGGCCAGGCGAGCCCAGTCCAGCCCGCCCTGGGGCGTGCGGGGCGCGACCATGAAGGCCGCCAGGATCGCGAAGGGCAGCGCGAATACCGAGTGGGCCAGCTTGATGTCCCGGGCGATGAGCGTGAGGGCGCCTGGGGCGGTTTGGGCGTGGATGCTCATGCACGCAAATGTACGCCCGGGCCCCTCAAAAAAAGACGCCCGACCGGGGGAAGCCGGCCGGGCGTCAGAATGGCAAGTCGCGATCCGGATCGATCAGGGGCAGCCCTGCGCGAACTGGTTCTGGAACTCGAGGAAGTCGAACACGTCCAGCACGGTGTCGTTGTTGAAGTCCGCCGTCGGGTTCCCGGAGTCGAATGCGGTCTGGAAGGCCAGGAAGTCGAACAGGTCAACGCTGCCGTCCTTGTTGAGATCGGTGCGGCAGAACTCATCGACGGTGACGCTGTCGATGAACCATGCATCTGCCGAGTCGGAGCCGACCGCTGCGATGCGCAGTCGGAACTGGTCTCCGCTGGCCTCGAGTGGCAGCTTCCACTCGTTCAGAATGAACTGCTGCTGGTTCGTCCCGTCGGACTGGATCGCGCCCAGCGGTGCCCACTGGCCGTTGAAGGTCGAGAAATACTCGACACGCAGGAACTTGCCGACCTCGACGAAGCGGTGCTGCGACCAGATGCTGACGTAGGTCGGCGTCGCACCCGGGGCGGGCACGTCGTACCGGGTAGTGGTCATCGTGCCGCCAGACTGGAAGCTCAGCGCGTTGGGCGCAGTGATGGGATTGACCACCGAAGGGGTCACGATGACGCTCGATGCCTCGGCCCACTTCTGGGGATCAAGGTCGCGCGACGCGTCGAAGTTGTCCTCGAACGGCAGGGGCTGCGGCTCGGGTTCGGTCACCAGTTCGTCGACACACGGGACGGCGTCGAGGAACCCGCGGATGATGTTCCGCGAGGAACCCCCGAAACGGGAGATGTCTCCCGAGCAGCCGCCGATGCCCGGGCACATAATGCGGCAGTCGCCGCCGGAGCAGTGCGGGGCGTTGCAGTTGTGCCCGATCTCGTGGGCCATCACGGCCACGCGAGCGGCCGGGCTCAGCGAGCGATACTGGTTCACGTTGTAGCCAGTGCTCCGCGAGCAGGTGCCCGAGAGCCACGCCACGCCCAGCGTGCCGCCGGCGAAGTTGCGGCCGCTCATGAGCGACGCGGTATCGCGGTGCACGCCGCTCTGCTGCGTCCGCCAGTGGTTGGACATCTGGTTGAGCAGGCCACCGCCGTCGGACGTGGTGTAAGGATCGGCCGAGGTCGACCGCACGATGATGGTGGTGATCTCGATGGCCGTATCGACGTCTCGCTCGTAGATGTTCGAGATGGCGTTCACCTGCGCCTCGACGGCCGCGATGACGGCCGTCTCGGACGAACCACGGTTCTGATAGAACTCAAAGTCGGTGTCCACCGCCAGCTCGAGCAGCAGCGTCTCATCGACGCCGGGGGCCTGCGGATCCTCGGCGTGCATCAGCCCGCCAAGCGGGTTGGCCATCGTGCCGCAGAAACCTCCCTCGGCCGACAGGTCGTCGGCCTCGGTGTACACGATGTGCAAGGCGGGATCGGCGCCCGGGACACGCTCGCTGAGAGGCTCGACGACCCAGCGGTTGTCGGCACCCTCGCCCACGCTCACCAGCGCGGTCATCGAGCCGCCGTAATAGCCGGCCGCCACGCTGCTGCCGTCGACGCCCTCGACCGTGCCGCGATACGTCGACGGCGCGGGCGGCACGATCCGGTCCATCGAGCCATCGGCACGCTGCACCTGCACCTCGAAAGCGCTCGAGCGCACGTCGTGGGGGTAGAGGTCAAGTTGCACCGCGCGGTCACCCAGGGTGACGCTGGTCGACACGATGCCGCCCGCGCCGGCGTCGAAGTCCAGCCGCTCGATCGAGTACTCAATCAGATTATCGAACACCAGCGGCGACTGCTGGGCGGGGGGTGCCTGCCCTTCCTGCGCAAGCGAGCCCTGCGCCAGAACCCCGCCGGCCGAGGCGAACACCGCGGCAGCACAAGCCAACACCCTCGCGGGATTCCCGCGAGTCGAAAAAAGTCCGTTCATCGAAACTACCTCCCCGGATGTATCTCACCCCTGTAGTCGCTGGAGCGAGTTCATGGATCGGGATCCCCTTGGTGCACGCGAACAGGCAGATCCGTGCGGATCCCGGCTAGAGGGGCCTACTGGCAACGTTGCTGGCCCGTTACGCCGATTGGGCAGCCCTACGGAGGCACCCTACCACAAACCCAGCCCGGCCGCCACAAGAACAGAGCCATGGTGTCGCGAATCTGCCACCTTGCTACTTATTGGACTTTCCACATCCGCCCATCACCTTGCCGCGTATGCTCGGCGTTATGGCTGAAAGCAATCTTGACCGTCTCCGGGGGCTGATGCGGGTGACCAGCCAGCCAGCCATCACCATCGCCACCGCCGAGGAGGTCTACGCGCTCAACCTGGTGCGCGATGCCGCCGCCGACCAGGGCATGGTGTGCTACCGGTGGACCCTTACCGGCGGGCTCCAGGACGCCGCGATGGAGGACACCGGTGAATCGAGTGAGACCCAACTGGCCGAACGCGCTCTGCGGCAGATCGCCAGCGAGCGCAAGCCGGGCGTGTACGCCATGCTCGACCTTGGCCACCACCTGGACGATGTGAAGGTCGCCCGGGCCCTGCGCGAGGCACTCTTTCGTGCCAACCAGCAGGCCCAGATCATCGTGCTGATCGACCACGAACGCATCACCGAGCCCGTGCTGCGCCAGTACGCCGCCGAGTTCGAGATCATGCCGCCCGACGCCGAGGAGGTCGAGCGGCTGGTGCGCACGCAGCTTCGGGCCCACCATCGTCACACGCCCATCGAGGTCGACGTCAAGCGCAGCGAGTGGGAGGCGATGATCCGCAATCTGCGCGGGCTCACGCGTCGGCAGATTCAGAACATCGTGGCCGAGGTCGTGCGCGATGACCACCGCTTCGATAGCGACGACCTGCCCCGCATCGTGGCGCGCAAGCGAGAGTATGTGAAGGCCGACGGGCTTCTTGAGTTCATCGAGGCCCCCGCCACGCTGGACGACATCGGCGGGCTGAACAACCTCAAGAAGTGGCTCTCCAGCCGGCTGCTGACAACCGAGGCCGAGGCCGAGGAGCATGGGCTGGATTCGCCCCGCGGCGTGCTCATGCTGGGCGTGCAGGGGGCGGGCAAGAGCCTGTGCGCCAAGGCCATCAGCGCCGCCTGGAAGCGGCCGCTGCTGCGGCTCGATCCAACATCGCTTTACGACCGCTACGTGGGCTCGAGCGAGAACCGATTGCGGACCGCGCTGCACCAGGCCGAACTCATGGCGCCCATCATCCTGTGGATCGATGAGATTGAGAAGGGGTTCGCGTCGGTCAGCAACAGCGGGGCCGACGGGGGACTCAGCCGTCGCATGTTTGGCAGTTTGCTGACGTGGATGCAGGAGCACCGCGAACCGGTGTTCATCGTCGCGACGGCCAACGACATCGAGAGCCTGCCACCCGAGCTGATGCGCAAGGGCCGCTTCGACGAGATCTTCTTCGTCGACCTGCCCGGCGAAGAGGCCCGCCAGGCGATCCTCGAGATCCACCTGCGCAAGCGCCGGCTGAACCCCGAGGACTTCGACCTCAAGAAGCTCATCAAGGCCACCGAGGGCTTCAGCGGCGCCGAGATCGAGCAGGGCATCATCGCGGCCCGCCACGAAGCGTTTGCCCAGCGTCAGAGCGTGACCACCGAGGGCCTGCTGGGCGTGTTCAACGACAGCCCGCCCTTGAGTGTGACGATGGCCGAGAAGGTCGCCAAACTCCGCCAGTGGGCTAAGGGCCGGTGCGTGATGGCGGGGTGAGCGTCAGCCGTTCTGGTGCTCGCCCATGTCAGAGTCGCTCCACCAGCTCGGAAAGTTTCCGCCCTTCG
>JBITAF010000128.1:0-34895 GCA_044440025.1 Phycisphaerales bacterium JB060
ACTGGTTGAGCTGGCCCACCTCGACCCGCGGCTCGTAGAACCATGCGCTGGTGAGCGGATTGCGCAGGTCGTAGCCGCGCCACATCGTGGCCGATGACCACGCCACGCCGATGCTGGTGGCCAGCCCGAGGGCCAGGAGCAGGACCAGGATGATCATCACGCGCCGCACGGGGCATCCTTGGCCACCACCACGCGCCGGGCAGACCGCTTACGCAGGCTGGGGCGTGGCCCCCGCGACCGGCGTATCGCCCGAGCGGGGCGAGCGCGCCAGCGCCCGGCGGGCGCCCACGCGCATGTCGATCACCAGGCTGAACAAGAGCGGCGTGAGCAGCAGCGTGAAGAACGTGCTGACGAGCAGCCCGCCCACGACGACCGATCCCAGACCGCGGTACATCTCCGAGCCCGCGCCGGGGAAGAGCACCAGCGGCAGCATGCCGCCCACGCTGGTAAGCGTGCCCATGAAGACCGGCCGGATGCGGCTGGTGGTGGCCCGGGCGATCGCCTCGTGGGCATGGCCGACGTCGACGCCGGGGTCCTTGAGCGGGTCCTTCTCCATAAAGTTGAGGCTCTGGTGCACGATCAGGATCGCGTTGTTCACCACGATGCCCACCAGGATCACGAAGCCCAGGATCGTCAGCACGTCCAGGTTCTGCGGAGCGATGGTCGGGTCGGCCGCCGACGCGGCGTGGACCCAGGCGAGGGCGGCAAAGCCCCCCACGACCGCCAGGGGCACCGTGAACATGATGACCAGAGGGTACAAAAAACTCTCGAAGAGCGCGCACATCAGCAGGTACACCACCGCGAGCGCCCACACGAAGCGGGCGGTCAGCATCGCCGGGTAGCTGGCCAGCCCGCCGAAGAGCAGCAGGAAGATGGCCCCCACCAGCACCAGCCCCACGGCGCCATAGGCGTAGAAGAACCGCTTGCGACGCACGGCGACGACCACCGTGAGCACGGCCAGGGCAAGCCCGCCGGCCTGGGCGACCGAGCCCACCAGCCACAGGGCCCTCGTGGGCGTGCCGCTCACGTCGCCGCCGCCTTCCTGGCCGCCCACGCCGAACATCGCCTGCTGCACCTCGTCGAGCTTGGCGGCGGTGCCTTCCATGCGGATGCGCATGGTCGAGTCGATCTGCCCGCTCTCGCGCAGGGGCTGGATGATCTCCTCGCGGATGACCTGGATAACCTCGGCCACTGGCACACCCTCCGGTGGGCGCACGTTGATGGTGACGCTTGGCAGCTCCTCGACGCGGCTGATCTCCTGGGGCGCCAGCCCACGCTTGATGTCCACGACACTATCGATTGGGACCACCGGACCCGCGGGCGTGGCGATGGGGATGCTGAGCATCTTCTCCATGTACTCCAGCCGACCGCCGAAGGGGAGCATGACCAGGTCCACCTGCTCGCCGTCGAGTTGGTAGTCGCCCACGAACACGCCGTCGAACAGACCGCGGACCGCCAGGCCCACGCCCTCGGTGGTCAGGCCCAGGTCGCGCCCGACGGTGTTGATCTCGGCCTGCACCTCGGGCTGCTCGAGGTTGAAGTTGGCCGGGCTTGGCTGCACGCGGCCGTAGCCGTACCGTCCCGCGGCCGCCATGAAGGCCTGCTGCGCCACGCTCTTGACCTTATCAAGGTTTGGCCCGCTGATCTCGATGTCGATAGTGCCCCCACCACCGGCGCCGCGGCCGAACAGCGAGGCCTGGCTGGCGCCGCCGAAGATGTCGCTGTTGAGCTGGTTGAACGTGTTGGTGAGGATCTGGCCAACGGGGATGACCACGCGCTCGTTGGCGCTCGTCGCGCCGGCGAACATCTGCGTGCCGAAGGCGCCAATGAAGAAGTTCTCGATCGCGACGGGCTCGTACGCGGGCACCTCGCCGCTCTCGGGATCGGGATCGCGCCCGTAGGGAATCTTCGGTAGACCCGAGGTATCGTCACTGCCGATCGCCTGCGTGGTATAGGGACCGATCTGGGCCTCCATCCGCTCGGCCAGGTCGGTGCGTGCTTCCACGCTCAGCCCGGGAGGCAAGAGCAGACCGCCGAACACCAGGTTGCGGTTGCCCGCGGGCAGGTAGTCCAGCGGGGGCATGAGTACCCACGAGAGCAGGAGGCTCGCGGACGTGAGCACCACGAGCACCAGTGGCCGCAGCGTGGCCCCACGCCACGATCCCATCAACCAGCGAACGAACTTGCCGAAGCCCTCGGACGCTATGGCGCCCAGGGTCGCCAGCCCACCGAGAGAACGCAGCGCCCGCCCGGCCTTGGTCTTTGGCTTGCTCGGCTCGCCCAGGATCGCCGCGCTGGCCGACGGGATGACGGTGAGCGACACGATCAGCGAGAGCGACACCGCGCCGACGATGGCCAGGGAGATATCCCGGAAGAGCTGGCCGGCCTCTTCCTGGATCGTCAGAATGGGCACGAACACGATCACGGTCGTGAGCGTGGAGGCCAGCACAGCACCCCACACTTCTTTCGCGCCGTCGTAGGCCGCGACGGCCGGCTTCTTGCCCATGGCCCGGTGGCGGTCGATGTTCTCGAGCACGACGATGGCGTTGTCCACTACCATGCCTACGGCGAACGCCAGCCCCGCCAGTGAGATGACGTTCAGGGTGCGCCCGAGCCCCAGCAGCACCAGGAACGTGCCGATGATCGAAATCGGGATCGCCACGGCAATCACCAGCGTCGCGGGCAAGCTCCGCAGGAATACCAGCAGTACCAGCCCCGCGATGATTCCGCCGATCCACAGATTCTCGAGCACCAGGTCGATGGCCGAGCTGATGTAGGTCGTCTCGTCGTACACCTGCCGCATGCGCAGGTGCGGGCCGACCTCGTCGTGCAGATTGGGCAGAATATCGGCGCGGATCTGGTCGAGCTGCTCGCGCATGTCGGCCATGACCTCGACCACGTTGGCGTCGGTCTGGCGCAGGGCGTTGATCGCCAGCGACGCCTGCCCCAGTGATCGCACGAACCCGCGCGACTTCTCGTGGCTGACCTCCACCTGCCCGATGTCGCGCAGGTACACAGGCTTGCCGTCGCGGTAGGCCACGATGGTGTCCAGCACATGCCGTGGCTCGCTGAACTGCCCGACGACGCGGACGCGATAGTCGCGCTTGCCCTCGGCCAGCGTGCCGGCCGAGACGTTGCGATTCTCGCCGCGCAGGGCATCATAAACATCGACGTGGTTCAGCCCGCGCTGGGCCATAGCGTAGGGATCGAGCAGCACGCGCACCTCGCGCTCACGACCGCCGTACACGTTAACCTCCGATACCCCGCCCACGCGTTCCAGAAAGGGCCGGATCTCTCGATCCACCGGATCGAAGAGTGTCGTGATGTCGAAGTCCTTGAACTCCTCGAGATGATCGGGATCGATGTCGATGATGATCCACGCGATCGCCGCCTCGGGGCCTCCGCTGCTATCTGCAATGATCGGTTCGTCGACTTCCTCGGGATAGTCTGGCACCTGCCGAAGCGCGTCGGAGACCTCCTGCAACGCTCTGTCGATGTTGGTCCCGATGTAGTATTCCAGGGTGATCGAGGCCGAGCCCTCGCTGCTCAGCGAACGCATCGACTTGAGGTTCGACACGTTCTTGAGCTGCTCTTCCTGCTCCTTGGTGATCTCGTCGACCACCTCCTGCGGGCTCCGGCCCGGCCAGTTGGTCGTGACGGTGACAATGGGCCGATCGACCGTGGGCGTGAGTTGGATCGGGATGGCACCCACCCCGATCAGCCCGAACATCACCACGATGAGCACAGCCACAACCACACCCACCGGGCGCCGGATCGCGAGTCGAACAAAATCCACGGGTCAAGCCCCTCCCGCCGGGCCGCCACGCTGCGTGGCCCCCGCGCCTTCCCCCGAGCGTTGCGCAGCCTGCTGATCGTCTGGAAGATTCAGGATGTTCAGGGGCTGCATCGGGAACATCCGCTCGTTGCCCTCGATCACCACCATGGCGGCCGGTGGCAACGAACCTGCCCGGATCGCCACGCGGTCGCCCGCGGCGAACAAACGCGTCACCCGCGCGGGCGCTGCGGCGTACCCGCCGTCCTGCCCAGGCGCGGCGAAGTACACAAACTCGCCCCCGTCGTCTCGAAGCATGGCGTCCTTGTGCACCGTCAGCGTCGGCTCGGTCACCCCGGTGGGCGTCAGCCCGATCACGCTCATGCCCGGGCGGAACCGCTCCCGCTCGTTTGGCAACACCACCCGCACCGGGAACAACCGACTTCGCGGATCCGCGTCGGGCACGATTGTGAAGCTGGTCGCCTCGACCTCGGTACCCGTCGCCGGAATACGCACCCGCACGCGGGCCTCCTCCCGCGTCAGGCGATGGATCAGCCGCTCGGGCACATCGACCCACGCCTCGACGGTCTCCAGCGAAACCAGTTCGGCAACTGGATCGCCACCGCCCAGCCATTGCCCCGCCTCGGCGTTGCGACGCACGATTCGGCCTGCAAAGGGTGCCCGCACGACCATGTCCTTCAGACGTTGGCGGGCCAGGTCGACCAGCACCTCGTTGAGCACCACGTCGGCCCGTGCCGCCGAAAGACGGGCCTCGGCCGCTTGCAGATCGGTCCGCGCCTGGTCGACCTCGCGTTCGTTGCCGCCGCCGCGTTCGTAGGTCTGCCGCACGCGCTCCAGATCCCGCCGGGCGTTGTCCACCAACGCCTCGCGTTCAGCCACCACGGCCTTCACGCTCTCGTGCACTGCCTGGGCCCGACGCAACTCGAGCGCGGCACGGGTGTCGTCGATCCGTGCGATCACCGCCCCGGCCTCGACCCGGTCGCCCTCGCGCACCAATACCTCGGCGACCAGCCCCTCCTCCTCGGCCGCGAGCACACTTCGGCGGGCGGCACGCACCTCACCGGTCGACTCGCGCCATGTCTCCAGCGGCTCGCTGCGGGCCTGATCGATCCGAACCGTTGCCGGCGGCGCCTGGGCCAGAACTTGCTCACCTGTCAGAAAGAAGACCCCCAGCACCGCCGCAAGGGCGGCCGCAGTCCATCGCATCAGTTGTCCTCCGCCGCGTCACGCTTCGAGAGTGACGCGCTCTCCATGAGGTACATGCCGTAAAGCCACTTGCCGCGAACGAACGGGTCGACCTTCAGCCGACCAGTCACGACACCGAACTGCGGGCGGCTCTCGATCGGCGCCGCAAGCGACACCTCGATCGCATCGTACGGCGTCGGAGGCACGCCCAAGCAACAGCCATCCCACGGATGCTGCATCAAGAGCAACTCGCTGATAAACCGCTCGGCGAACGGAATCGCCAGGTTCCCCTCGAAGCGCACCCAGCGGCCATCAAACAAAAGCACACGCTCTGGCAGCACTAGCTTCCCGCGGGCCGGGTTGAAAGTTTCCCCTGCGGACATGAGCAACTCCCACGGCAGCAGATATGGGTCGGCCTGCGTGCCCGACCCCGTCACCGTGAAGCGGTCGTCCAGCCGTAGTCCTTCTTCGAGCGCCTCAATCTTGGCCGGGCGCACATCGAAGCCGCGGAACTCGGTGGGCGCCTCGTCGAACCCTTCTGGCCGCGGCAGGGCCCTGATCTCGGCCCAAAGGTCCTCGGTCTCCGGCGGCGGGCGCGTCGATTCCACGCTCTTGCCACCGGCCCACTCGCTCAGCGGCAGACCCGGCAGGGGCTCGACCCGTAGCAGCCGCTCGGCGCCGTACACCTGAACGGAGCCATCGTCGCCGCGGCCGACATACCCGGCCAGCTTGCCCGTCTCGTTCAACAGCGGCGCCCCAAGCCGTTCCTCGGCTACATCGGATTCGAGCAGGACACGAACGACCTGATCGACCACGCGAACCCGCGACACCTCGAAGATTTCGGTCGCGTGCCCGGCGTCTTCTGCGCCGGGGCGGGTGGGACGATCGATCAAGAGCAGCTTCTCCTCGGGAAACGGCTCCAGGATCGCCGTTTGCAAGCCGCGCATGAGCTCGCTGGGCAGGTCCACCGTCAGCAGCACCAAATCAATCTCGGGCACGTCGGCCACGATCCGCTCGACCGCAAACCTGGCGCCCACGACCAAGACCACCTCGCCGCGGACGGCGCCAGCCGCGACCGATCTGGGCACCGCCAGCCGACCCGGACCGACGAAGAAGCCCGTGCTTACACGCGGCTGCTCATCCCCATCTTTGTGCAGTTCCACCCGCGCCACCGCCGGTGCGTAGAGAGGCGCCATAGCGCTCAGACCCAGGTCCTGGTGCTGGGCCGACTGTGCCACCTGCTCCCGCACCGAGGCCGACTCACCGGCACTCTCGACGCGGCCCACCGGCAGCACAACGTCAGCACCGACCATGTCGGCATTGGGCCCCGGCGTGGAGCTTGCCTCCAGTACGGCCACCGCGATCACCGCGCATAGCACGAACATTACGACGCCCCCGACGAGAACCGCCGGCGGCACTTTCTTGTGGTTTGCCTCTTCCATCATTCCCTCAAGGCTAGCCCAAAGGCCGCAAGTGATCCGCCACGGGGGTCCGATACGCCAGCACCGCAGGTGATACCCCAGCCAGGGCGGCCAGCACCACGGCGGCCGTACCCACCACCCCGAACGCCGCAGGGGAAACCGCCGGCTCGACCACCAGCCCAAGTTGGACTCGCAGCCCCCAGGAGACCGCAAAACCGCCCAGCAAGCTTATGGCAACCCCTACCGCTGCCCCGGCGGCTCCCAGCAGCACCGCCTCGGCCAGCACCCACAAAACGATGCGCCCCCGGCTGGCCCCCAGCACTCGAAAGGTCGCGATCTCCCGCCGCCGCATCTGCCCGGCCGAATACAAGGCCAGCATGATCGACACCGCCCCAGACACCAGCACCACGAACGCCACAGCGATTAGCAGCCGATCGACCCGGCTGACGATCCGGAACAGCGCATCGATTTCCGACGCGGGCGAGGCCACGGTGAGCGAGGGATTCCGCCGCAGCTCGCTTGCCAGCTCCGCGATGGCCGAGCTCGCCTGCCGCCCCTCGCGAACGACCCCACGCACGTACACGCCGGTCACCAGCCGGTCCGCGGCGGTCAGGTCATCCATGCCCACGAGGTTGGCCTGCCCCCCCGAGGTCCGATCGCGCCTGTCCTGCGCGTGGACGATCCAACCCGACGCCAAGTCGCTGAATACCACGCGGTCGTGCGGTGTGCCACTGAGCTCGAGTACGCCCACGATCTGATACGGGAACCCCGCGTGCAAGAACCCGCCGCCCGCGAGCCCGCAGGTGAGCAAGACCTCGTCTCCCACGTCCAGCCCGGTTTCCTTAGCCACGCGCGAGCCCAGCACGACCTCGAATCGGTCCTCGATGAGCCGCCCTCGCACGGCCTTCCATCGCCCCCGATCACCGTCGCGCTCTGGGTCGTAGCTGGCGGTTGGGCTGAAATGCTTGAAGAAATCCGGCTGCACGGCCGTCACCGGGTAGTCGGCGTAGGAGTCGCCCTGCTGGATGGGCAACGCATAAGCCACCCGCGGATCACGCCGCAGTTGCTGAACCTGGAGCCAGGTCATCGCCCGGCTCGGCGTCCCCGCGTGGAACACCGAGTTCAGCACGCTGACCAATGGCGAAGGCTCGGCCGATACCACTAGGTGCATGTTGCCCGCTCCGCGCTCGAGCGTCTGCCGGGTGGCGTCGCGCATGCTCAGTATGGTCAGCAGCAGCCCGACGGCAATTGCCACTGTGAGCGTCGTCGTCACGGTCTGGAACAGCCGGGCCCTTAGCGAGCCAAGCACCACGCGTGAGCCTCGCAGCGGCATCAGGAGGCCTCCCTGACCGGCCCGTCAGCCAGGGCCGCCAGGTCCTCGACACGCTCGAAGTGCGCCGCCGCAGCAGGATCATGGCTCACGCACAGCAGGGCGGCCCCGGCCTCGGCGCAGGCATCCTTGATGAGTTCGATCGCTGTGTCGGCGTTCTCGGGGTCCAGGCTGGCCGTCGGCTCGTCGGCCAGCACAAGAGTGGGCTTGGCCGCCACCGCGCGCGCCACCGCGACCCGTTGCTGCTGCCCCACGCTCAGGTGCTCCGGTCGGGCGTCCAAACGCTCGATGCCCAGCCCTTCCAGCAGCCACGCAGCCCTAGCGTCATGCTCGCCACGCGGAATGTCCGAGAACATCATCCCCGCCAGCACGTTCTCGCGTGCGCTAAAACCGTGCAAAAGGTTGAATGTCTGGAACACTACCCCCAGATGTCGCCCCCGAAAGCGATCACGGGCCGCGCCTTGGAGCGCATGGAGGTTTTGCCCGGCGATCTCCACCCGGCCCAGCGAGGGCTCCAGCAAACCGGCGATGAGCCCCAAAAGCGTGGTCTTGCCGCTGCCCGAGCGGCCCCGCAGCAGCGCCATCTCACCCTCGCCCAGCTCGAAGTGATCAACGCGCACAACCGGCGGGGCGTCCAACGCCCGCCGGTCGTATCGGAAGCTCAGATCCTCGATGCGCAACGCAGGGGCCATCGTCCAAGCGTACGCCGCAGACCGATCACTCGATCCGGAACTCGACGTCGTCCAGCCCAATCCGCCCCTCGTCCGAACCGAAGCCGGGGCCGAACTCGAAGCGTACCTGCTCGATGTCGCTCAAGTCCAGGCCGGACCCATCGCGCAAGAAGTCGTCCAGCTTGATGGTGATGGTTTCGAACTCATTGGACCACCCTGCGCCCGTGCCCGAGCCTGTGCGCTGGTAGGGCTCCTCCACGCCGCCGCCGAAAGCCCCGATGTTGATCGAACTCCTGCCGCCCGAGCCGTCAACCAGCGTCACCGTGAACGTCAGGTCCTCGAGCTCGGCCGCCGTCTCTGGCGCCCGGCTGATCTGGCACGCCCGGAAGCTCAGCGACACGAAGTCACTGACATCCCGCTGAATCGGCAGCAGCGTGTACGCGAACGAAACGGGCGAACCATCCCAACCGAATGTCACGCCGTTGCTGTCATCGACCGAGCCCGGTCGGTTTCGGCTCATCCCGTTCATCTGTTGCGTGGGGCTCCACGTATAGGTGCTATCCAGATCTCGCATGAGACCCTCAAACACGCCAAAGACGTCAAAGGCGACCGAGGCGCCGCTGCTTGCCAGCGTGGTCGAGCTCTGGCTCTGGAAGTCGTCGACCACGAAGTCGTTCCCACCCCGGGCCGGCCGATACTCGTTATCCACCACGGTTGACCCACTGATCGCCGGGAAGTTCAGGCTCTCCCACTGCCGCTCGTTTACGTCTCGGGCCGGTTCGTTGCCGCGCACGTAGAGCTGGATCAATGCCAGCCAGTCGATGAGCGCCACGCGCTGCACCTCCGCACGGCCAATCTCAGTACCCGGAGGCCCGGCGAAGTCGTTAAACCCGCAGCAGTTGAAGTCGTTGTGGTCGGCACCCTGGATGTAGGTCACCTGCTTATTGCCCGTGCCGCGCTCGTAGATCGCAAAGGGCTTGCTGCCGCTGGCCACGCTGCCCCGCACATCGCCGTCCGACGAGCCGTAGATCAGGTGAAAGTTCGAGCTGCCCGGCAACGCGCGGATGCCAAAGTCCGTCGGCGCGATGCTCGAGACTACCAGGATGTCATCCAGCGAATAGTTCACAGGGTTGTAGCTGCCCGTCACAATGCGGTCGTACGCCCTCGCCACGCCCTCACCGCCGCGGCTGTGTCCGATCCACACCGTGCGGCTCTGGTCGAGCCTGCCTTCGAGCACGCCCCCGGCGATCGTGCCCAGGTTCCCGAAGAAATAGTCCGTGTGTGTCAGCGTCGTGGTCGAGGCGGTCTCGATGCCCGGCACCGTGTCATTCTGGTGGCTCATGACCACCCAGCCGTGGCTGGCGAAGTGGTCGTGCATGTAGTCGTACCACCGGTAATCCTGGCCGTTGCCGTGGCTGATGATGACCACGGGCACGTCACTGCGCGAGGCAATGTCACTGGGATAGGTCAGCCTTTGCTGGTTGCGAGAACTTGGGATGCCCGGGAAGCTCGCGGTATAGGTTTCGACGCGTGTAAACGCGGTCGGGCCGGGCTCGGTCAGGTCCTTGAACAGCCAGAATCCCACGCTATCGAATCCGTCGATCAGGTCGCCGCCGTCGAGCATCCCGTTACGGTTGACATCGATCACCACGTCGTACGGCACGCCGATGCTCTCGCCCGCATCGGCGTTCAGGAAGGCCGTGCCCCCCATCATGGCGATATTGTCGGCCGTCGAGCCCCCGCCGCCGAACGTCGCGGGCTGCGCGAGCCCGCGGGCATCGACGAGCATCGGGTCCGAAACCCACTCTGCCGAGTCCTTGTCGGCCACGAGGTACACATCGACCGTCCCGCCGGGAACGGACGCTTGCGAGGGATCGATCGCCACGGCGATGGTCTGCCCCACATTGAAGGCGCGCACGTAATCGGCGTGTGGGAACTCGCCGAGTTGGATCGACGCCAGCTCGAGCTGCTCGAAATCGCCCGAGGGGCACCCCATCGCAAACTGGTTCTGAAACTCAAGAAAATCGAAGATATCCAGCGTGCCGTTGCTGTCAAAGTCGGCCCGCAGATCGCCCGCGTCGAACAGATTCTGGAACTCCAGGAAGTCGAACACCGTCAGCTCGCCATCGCCGTCGATGTCCGCCAAACAGTCGCTCTGAGCCTGCGCGGCAGAACAGATGGCCAGCCCCGTGGCGATCGTCAACGCCGCGGTCAATCGTGTCGTCATGCTCATGTCTCTCGTTCCTCCGCTCCCCGGGGGTTGCGTGCTAATGGGTCCTCGTGTCGGGTGGGCTAAGGCAGCAGCCGCACGTCGTCCAGTCCGATGCGCCCCGAAGCCGAGCCGTGGCCAGGGCCGAACCGAAGCCGGATCGTCTCAATGTTGGCCAGATCGATCTCGCGCCCGTCGCGCGTGAAGTCGACCAGGCGAAGCCGGATGGTCTCGAACTCGTTCTGCCAGCCCGCGCCCGTGCCATACCCGGTACGAGCATACGGATCGCGAACGCCGGCGTATCCCCCCGTCGACACCGCGCTGGCGTTGCCATCGCCATCGACCAGTTCAACCGTAAAGAACGTATCGGCCAGAGATCCGGTCGTCAGGGGGTGCCGCGTCGACTGGGCCGAACGCAGGCTCAGGCTTCCCATGCCTGTCAGGTTCCGCTGGCCGGCGGGTAACTCGAACGCGTACGCCGCATCGACGCCATCCCACTCGAAGACCACGCCAGCCGTCGCGTCGCTCGAGGCGCTGCTCGCCCGGGTCATTCCGTTCATAGGATCGGTCGCCAGAGCCGTGAAGGCTGAGTCGACGTCCTCCAGCCTGCCCTCGGTCAGGCTCGACACGTCGAAGGACACCACCGCCCCGCTGCTGGCCACCGTCGCCGATGGCTCGCTCTGGTAGTCGTCCACGACCATACCCACGGCCGGCCCGGGGTTGTGCTCGCGGATGATCTTCGAGCTCTGCGCGATGCTGGGCGACTGCAGCGACCGCTGGTGCCGCCAAACAAACTCCTCGGCCCACGCGTTGTCCTTCAGGTAGCGCTCGGCCAGCGCCAGCCACGTGGCGTTGGCGATCCGCTGGCCCTCGGGCCGCCCGATCGCGGTGCCCGGAGGCCCCGTGAAGTCGTCGAAGCCGCAGCAGTTGAAGTCGTTGTGATCGGCCCCGTGCACGTATGTCGACTGCTTCGAGCCAGTGCCGCGCTCATAGAGCTGGAAGCTCTGGCGGTCATCACGGTGTGGACAGCCACACACATCACCGTCGGCTGCGCCAAACAGCAGGTGATAGTTCTGGTCGTGGATCTGGCTCGTCGTCCCCTGCCACACGGTGGGCGCGATGCTGCTTGTAACCTTGAAATCATCAAGGCTGTAGCTCTGGGGAACATACACGCCATCAACGATCTTGCTCGTCGCACGCACCACGCCCTCGCCACCGCGGCTGTGGCCGATCCACATCACCCGGCTCGTATCAACGCGACCGGCCAGTTCTGGCGCGAACGCCGCGTAACCACCCAGAAACGCGTCGGCATGCCGCAGCATGCTGTCGCTGGCCGCCTCAATGCCGGGGATCGTGTCGTTCTGGTGGCTCATCACCACATAGCCGTGGCTGGCCAGATGCTGCTGCACGTAGTCGTACCAGCGGTAATCATGCCCGTTGCCGTGCGCGATAATGACCACGGGCATATACGTCAGCGTCGGATCATC
The DNA here is from genome assembly GCA_044440025.1 of Phycisphaerales bacterium JB060. Taxonomy (GTDB): domain Bacteria; phylum Planctomycetota; class Phycisphaerae; order Phycisphaerales; family UBA1924; genus JAHCJI01. The sequence goes on from JBITAF010000128.1 coordinate 12,097, forward strand.
GGGGTACACCAGCAACTCACGGACGCGGTGCGATGGCAGCCCGGGCCAACTCACCGCGTAATCCAGCGCCGGCGCCCGGCCGTACGGGCCAGGCCGCGTCAGGTCCTTGGCGTACCAGATGCCCGTGGCATCGCCCAATCCATCGATCAGATCCCCACTCGAGAGCATTCCGTCGCGATCCACGTCGACCACCACGTCATAGCCAGCCGCCACCGGCGCCTCGGTCTCACCCGGCGCAAGCAACGCCGTGGCATTGAGCGTCATCACGTTCGACGCAAAGGTACCGCCCGGGAAGGTCACGCTCTGCGCGCCCGTTGCGCGGGCGTCCACCAGCGTCGCGTCAGCGTCCCATTGGGCCTGCGAACGCGCTTCGACCACGAACACGTCGACCGGCACACCAATGACACCCGGATGGGCGCTCGGCTCGATCCCGATCGACGCGGTCTGCCCCACGACGAACGTGTCCACGATCTCGATATGGGGATAGCCCACCATCCCGCGACCGACGAGTTCGACACCCGTGATACCCGCCGGGCACCCCGCATCGAACGCGTTCTGAAATGCCAGGAAGTCGAACAGCGTGAGATCCCCGTCACCGTCGAAATCGACCCGGAGGTCGCCCGCGGCGAACAGGTTCTGGAACTCAAGGAAGTCGAAGACTGTCAGCGAGCCGTCCCCGTCCAGATCGGCCGGACACGCGTGGCTGAAGGAGGCAAGGCCGGCAATAGCCAGCACGGCAAGTGCGGTTCGGCGCATCGGTTCTCTCCACAGTGTTCCGGGCGGCTCGGGGCCTGAGCCGCCCCAGTGCACAGATTACCGCAACAGCGGCCATCTCGCGACGCAAAACCCGAAAAAGTCGTCGCATGACGCCAAAAAATCGATCTCAGGCCGGGCTCACACCCCGCCAAAGACCCCCGCCCGCCCCAGCGCGAACGTGCCCGACAGCGGATCGGCATCAGGCCCATCAAGCATAGCCGCCACCGCGCCAGCCGCAGTCCGATAAGCCAACGACATCCCGTGGCCAGTAAACCCGCCGCAGAACCATATCGAGCCGTCGTTGCTCACCGGGCCCACCAGCGGCATCCCGTCGGGCGAGAAGCCCATCGTGCCCGCCCAACGGGCCGTCACGCGGATGGGGCGGTCGAGCAACATCCTGGCGAACGACTCGATGGCCCCCTGCACAGCCTCGCTCCAGGCGTCGTCGAGCGTGCGTTCGTCCTCTGCGAACTGGTTCCGACACCCGCCCACAACGATCGTGCCATCGGGAGTCTGGCGGATGTACTCGTGACCGCGGTTGGCGTAGTAGGCGTAGTCCAGCCGCGCCCCCTCGGCCGACAGCGCGAGCATCTGGCCCCGGTTGGGCCTGACCATCGAGGCCAGGTCGGGAAGAACCACGCCAGCGTACGCGTTGGTGCACACCAGCACGTGACGGCATCGGACCGTTGCCCCGGCTGTACGCACAACGCATCGCCCCTCCGCTCCCGCGGAAGGATCGATCTGGTATACCTCTTGCCCCGGGAGGATCGCACTGCCCAGCTTTGCACTTAGCAGTTCGACAAGCTCGGCGGGGTTCACCGTCGCGTCGCCTGGGTTCACCAATCCAAGGATCGGCAGCCCGCTGGCCCACGCACTATCGGCGCCTGACTCGGTCAGCAGCACACCGAAGCCATCAGCTTGCAACATCGACGCCGACGCGACAAGATCATCGGACTCGGCCTGATCAAGCGCGAGCAGACAACTGGGTGTGTGCCGGTATGACGGCAACTCCGCGGCGCCCTCAGATTGCAACCCCAGAAGGTTCTCCTCGCTCCACCGCCAGATGTTTCGGGCCGTCTCGCTCCCAAGAGTGTCGCTCGCGACTTTATAACTCTCGGCCATACCGCGCATCAGGAAGCCGGCGTTCCGGGAACTGGCCCCGGAGCCGGCCATGTGACGCTCGAGCACAACAACCGACAAGCCGCGGCGTAAAAGGTGGAGCGCCGCGGACAAGCCGCACACACCCCCACCCACGACCGCGGCATCCACGTCGATGGCCTGAGGCCTGGTTGATCTCTGCCAGTAGGGAACGGTCATCTGGCTTCAGCCAGCGACGACCCTCAGGCAGCGGCGAGCCGGGCGGACCGACCGCTCAGCAGCTTGCGACCGGCATAAGCGAGCAGGCCGACACCCAGGGCGATCACCAGCACGGTGGGCACCGAGGCCGAAAAACCGGCAGCGTGGACAGCCAGGCAGTCGGTGCAGAATCCGGCGTGGGCGTGCGAGGCGTGGCAACCGTGGGTCGAGCAAATGTGCATCGTGCGTCTCCGAGTATGGCGCCGGCTTCACTGCCGGAGCAGGAGTGACTGTACCTGGTCGAGAATCGATATTCAACAACCAGTTGAGACTAAATCGGCACACTGTGTCGACCTGTTGAGCGGAGCCAGCCGAACCCGCGCACAAACGACACCGCGGCGGGCTATCGGGCCCGCCGCGGTGGCTTGGTTCGTGCTGGTAACCGCGGTGGGTTACTTGCGCTTGATCTTGTGGAGGGTGTGCTTGCGAAGGCGGGGGCAGTACTTGTTGATGCCCTCTTTCATGCCCTCGGTCAAGCCACCACGGACGTTGACCGAAGTGCGGTAGTTGAGGTCGCCGGTCTCGCTGCATTGGAGCCAGACGTACTCGCGGGCTGCGCCCTTTTTCTTAGCCATGGGTCACGTCCTCTTGGGCGTTGGTCGGAAGGTGCTTACTCGATGATCTCGGTGACGACGCCCGAGCCGATGGTGCGGCCGCCCTCGCGAACAGCGAAGCGCAGGCCGGCCTCCATGGCCACGGGCTTGCCCTCCAGGTCGACCTCGACCTCGACGTTGTCGCCGGGCATGCACATCTCGGCACCACCCAGCAGCTTCACCGAGCCGGTCACGTCGGTCGTCCGCATGTAGAACTGCGGCTTGTAGCCCGAGAAGAACGGGGTGTGGCGGCCGCCCTCTTCCTTGGTCAGCACGTAGACCTCGCCCTTGAACCTGCGGTGGGTCTTGATGGAGCCGGGCTTGACGATAACCTGGCCGCGCTGGATGTCGCCCTTCTCGACGCCGCGGAGCAGCAGGCCGCAGTTGTCGCCGGCCATGCCCTCTTCCATCGACTTGTTGAACATCTCAACGCCGGTGATGGTGGTCTTGAGGGGAGCCTCGCGGAGGCCAACAACCTCGGCGGCATCGCCGACCTTGACCACACCACGCTCGATGCGGCCGGTGGCAACCGTGCCGCGGCCCTTGATGCTGAACACGTCTTCGACGGCCATCAGGAAGGGCTTGTCCGCCTCGCGGGGTGGCTCGGGGATGTAGCTGTCCAGGGCATCAAACAGCTCGTCGACACCCTTGTTGGCCGCGTCGTCGGCGGGGTTCTCAACGGCCGCCTTGGCGGTGATGTGGACGATGGGGGTGTCGTCGCCGGGGAAGTCGTACTTGCTCAGCAGGTCGCGGACTTCCATCTCGACCAGTTCGAGCAGCTCGGGGTCATCGACGAGGTCGACCTTGTTGAGGGCCACCACGATGTAGGGCACGCCCACCTGGCGGGCCAGCAGCACGTGCTCGCGGGTCTGGGGCATGGGGCCGTCGGCGGCCGACACGACCAGGATGGCGCCGTCCATCTGGGCGGCGCCGGTGATCATGTTCTTCACGTAGTCGGCGTGGCCCGGGCAGTCCACGTGGGCGTAGTGCCGGTTGTCGGTCTCGTACTCGACGTGACTCGAGTGGATCGTCACCGTCTTGGACGAGTCACGCACCGTGCCGCCCTTGGTGATCTCGGCGTAGCTCTTTGCCTTGCCGCCACGCTTGGTGGCCGAACGCGCGGCCATCGCGGCCGTCAAGGTGCTCTTGCCGTGGTCAATGTGACCGATCGTGCCAACGTTCACGTGCGGCTTTGTCCGCTCGAAGACATCTTTTGCCATCGCCGTCTACCTCCAGCATTGCCTTCGCGTCGGCCGCCCTGCTGAACGGGCGTCCTGGCCGACCGGTTTCCTCATGAACCAAAGCCGGAATCCACGCGGAACCGGCGATGTCTGCCTCTTTGCCCGGTGGGTCCACCAAAGGGTCCGCCCGAGCCCGATACCCGCTACAAAATAGCGGAGGGAATTATAGACGCCTCGAACCCCACCGGTGGGCCGAATGCTCCGGCCTCCCAGGGCCCAAGGACCAGTCCGGGAGGCGAAAAGCCGCTGGTGAGACTTGAACTCACGACCTCACCCTTACCAAGGGTGCGCTCTACCACTGAGCTACAGCGGCACCGAGGGCTTCCCCCCGACTGGCGGAGAGATTGCTCACCCAACGGCGAGCCAACATCGTACCCCACCCCCTATCGGCGTCAACCCGAGGGGCCATCGCTTTGGGTATCGTCAGACTCGTCGCCGCCCAGCAGTTGCGTCCGGGCCAGGTCCTGATAAAGCTCGCACCGGGCCATCAATGCCTCGTGCGTGCCCACGTCCACCACCTTGCCCGCCTGGAGCACCACGATGCGGTCGGCCCGCCGCACCGTGCTCAGCCGGTGGGCCACCACCACGGTCGTCCGCCCCTGGCTGAACTCATCCATGGCCTCGTTAATACGCGCCTCCGAGCCCGCGTCGATCATGCTGGTGGCCTCGTCCAGGATCAGGATCGCCGGGTCCCGCAGGATGGCCCGGGCGATCGCCAGCCGCTGCCGCTGTCCGCCCGAGAGCGATGTGCCCCGCTCGGCGATGCTGGCCCGGATGCCCCCGGGCATCTGCTCGACAAACTCGGTGGCCCGGGCCCGGTCCAGGGCGGTCCGCACCTCGTCCTCGCTCGCCGTGGGCTTGCCGTAGGCCACGTTGTCACGCACGCTGCCCTCGAAGAGCACGGTCTCCTGGCTCACCACGCCCACCTGCTTGCGAAGGGACCGCACCGAGACGCGCTTCAGATCGTGGCCGTCGACGAGCACCGAGCCCGATTCGGGGTCGTACATGCGATACAGCAGGCCCAGCAAGGTGGTCTTGCCCGAGCCGTTGGGCCCAACGATCGCGACGCGTTCACCGTGGTTGATGGTGAGGCTCACGCCATTGACCGCGGGCGAGCGCGCGCCGGGATATCGCACCGCCACGTCCTTGAGCTCGATGGTCCGGTCATGCCGGGGCAGACGCTCGAGCCCCGCCTCGTGGCCCGGCTCGATGGCGGCGTGCAGCAGTTCCTCGAGCCGCTCGGCCGCGCCGGCGGAAGTCTGCATGTCGTTGAGCAGGCCCGTGAGGGGCTTGAGCGCGGCGCCACCCAGCGCCAGGCCCGCGAGCACCTTGATGAAGTCGGGCACCTCCAGCTTACCCTGGGTGATGGCCCAGAAGGCCACCAGCACGAGCACGACCAGGATGAACACTGTCAGCACCTCAACAAAAGGCTTGGACAGCGCCCGGGCCGTGCGGGCCTTGAGCATCTGGTGGTAGACCCGACGGTTGGCCAGGCTGAATCGATGGGCCTCGCGCCGCTCGGCGGTGTACGCCTTGACCACCCGGAGCGCCTGGGCCGACTCGGTGGCGATCGACAGCAGCTCGGCCCGGTGCCCCATCGCCGCCTTGGACGCCCGCTTGATGCGGCGGCCGAAGTAGCGGATCACGCCCCACACCGCCGGGGCGATGACCAGGGCCAGCAGCGAGAGCTTCCAGTCGATGATGAACGCGAACACCAGCGCGCCCAAGCCCTTGGTCACCTGCGTGACGGCCTTGCTCAGAAGCGCCTCGAACCCATAGGCGAGCTGATCGGCGTCGGTGATCAGGCGGCTGACCGCGTCCGAGCCATCGACCGGGCCGGGCTGCGAGCCCTCGCCCGGCTCTCCCACGCCGCGCTGGGCGGCCAGCAGAGGCATGAACAGCAGCGCGCGGAAGGCCTTGCGACGCACACGCATCACCGTGCGGTGCACCACCGTCAGCGCCAGGAACGAGTGCGTGAACTGGAACACCCCCGCCGCCACGGCGAGCACGGCGATCAGGATGACCAGGAACACCAGGCTCGCCCACGCCTCCTGGGGGAGCTGGTCGACGAGCCACGCCGGCACCGCCCAGCCGCCCTCCTCGGCCGCCTTCGCGTTGTGTTCCTGGGCGATCTGGCGGAGGCCCTGCTGCTCCTCGAACAATCCATCGATGATCGGCGAGGACGTCAGCAGCCCCACGGCCAGGCTGCTGCCCGACAGCACCGCGCACACCAGGGCCAGGACGATGCGTCCCTTGAAGTCCAGCATCAGCTTGGCGAGTCGCCAGAAGGCGGGCATGGGCTGGGAGTATTGCCAACCCCCACCGCCGGAGCAACGCCAGCGTACCATCGGTCTTGGCCAGCCATGGCCAGCGGGAGCAGGGAAGGGGCCACCACCGGCCTCGCACGAGCTCGGCCGGGGCCCTGACGCGGCAGCGACAGACCGGCGCGCCCGTTGCACATGACCCATCACCGCTCCGCCACCAGACCAACCCGCGGGGCCCAGATTCCGGCGTGCCGGAGGGAGATGTTCCGTATGCGACAGAGCACAACGCGTCCGCACCAGTCCGAGGCCGGCCAGGTCGCCCTCGAAGCCCTCGAGCCCCGCGTGCTGTTGAGCCACACCAGCGGGCTGGACCACGCCCTGTACATGCCCGAGGGCTTCAGCGCCCCCACCGCCGTCGAGGTGGTCGAGCTGGCCTACGCCGACGACACCGGCAGCGCCGACTGGCAGCTCTTTGCCCACTACGAGCGTGGCGGCGCCGGCGATGCGATCGTCCGCATCGCCGAGGGCACGCTGAACGCAGGCCAGACCGACTCGGTCGCCGTCTGGGGCGACGGCGCGAGCCTGGTGCGTGCCGACGAGCCCTACAGCCTGGTGCTCCGCAGCAGCACCGACGACGTCACCGCCCTGCTGCGCCACAGCGACTTCGGGGCCCGGACCGCCCAGCACTTCATCGACGCCAGCGATGATGGGGCCAGCGACGACGGCTTCGTGATCCCCGGCCTGCGCCGTGACGAGGACGCCTCGCGCGACTTCATCGTGTTCCACAACCCCGGCGACAACGCCGCCACCGTGCGCCTGGAACTCGAGGACAGCTCGGGCCGCACGTACGTGTACCAGCAGTCGGTCCAGGGCGAGCGGCGCGGCGGGTGGAACCTCCAGCAGATGCCCAACCTCCCCGAGGGCGTCTACACCGCCCGCGTCACCAGCGACGCCATGATCGTGCTGGCCGGCTCGCGGTACGCGCTCGAACGCGATACGGCCACGATCGACCTGCCCGGCCGGTCGACCGCCGCGGCGGGGGCGATCCTCAGCGCCGAGTTCGATGGGGGATCGAGCACCGCTGATAACACTACCATCTTCATCGCCAACCCATCCGACCAGGCCGTCCAGGTCCGCTTCCGCACCATCGAGCGTGACGACGGGCCAGTCAGCGGCCCGGCCATGTTTACCGTGATGGTCGACGCCAACGACGCCGCGTCGGTCTCGCTGCGGGCCCAGGGCTTCACCAGCGACGACGACGACTTTTCCATCGTCTACCAGGCCGACGCGCCCGTCTCGATCAGCGCGGTGACCGAGCGCCGCGGCAATCTTATCTTCACCCAGCCCGAGACCCGGGGCAGCGACACCTGGTTCTTCGACCAGGGCCTGATCGATCGCCTCCGCGGCGATGAGCTGCGCACCGAGGACGTGTTCCTGTTCAACCCCACCGCCAGTTCACAGAATGTGACGATCACCTTCACATTCGCCGACGGCACACGCCTGGTCGAGACCAAGAGCCTGGACCCGCTGGAGGTCGAGGACGTCGATGGCCGCATCGAGGACCTGATCGGCCTGCCCACCGGCGGCCTGGCGTTCACCATCAGCGTCCAGAGCACCGGCCCCCTGGTCGCCATGCTCGAGCACTGGGACCCCGTCGGCCGCGCCACGGAGGCCACCAGCCACGGCGTGCCCACCGGCACGGTGGCGGACCTAGTCGACATCGCGGTGTTCTGATCTCGAAGGCCAACAAGCTGATCAAAACGAGCTGATCCAAACGAACTGATCCAGGAGATCGCCCATCGCTCCACCGTGCTCATCGTGACCCACACCATGCAGCAGGCCATGCGCGTGAGCGACGACACGGCCTTGACACGGCCTTCATGTACCTGGTCCACCTGGTCGAGTACGGCCCCACCAGCGGCATCTTCCGCCGGCCGATCCTCACCGAGACCGAGGAGTACGTGACCGGCCGGTTTGGCTGAGCGGGGGCGCCGCGGGTGGGCCAATGAGAAAAGGCCCGCGTTGGCGGGCCCGGTGAAGCAGTTCGGATGAGCCAGACCGCCTACCGCGCGGTCGCCCGGTCGTACGCATCGATGAAGTTGGCCATGTCGATGCTGTCGACCCTGCCGTCCGCGTTGACGTCGGCCCTTGGCTCTCCCGCTGAGTACAGGTCGGTGTAGAGCATCATGTCGAAGCTGTTGGTCAGGCCGTCCTGGTTCAGGTCGGTCTGGAAGCAGAAACCGGCCTGATTCTGGCGGTACAGCCAAACGTCGCGCACCTGCGTGTCCGTGGTTGCATCGCCGTCGACGAGCGTGTGCGTCGACCAGAGCCAGTTACAAGAGCCTGGACCGGTTGCCGGGTCGAACTGCAGGTCGGCGTACAGCGCCCAGCGGGAGTTCAGGAATCCCTGATCCGGCAGCGTCGGCGCGGGTGCGAGCGCCTGCGTGCTGGTGATGGCGTAGCTGCTATTGAAGCGCGCCCGGCGGATCTCCTGGTCGTCGCTGCCGCTGGAATAGGTGTACTCGATGGTCATCAGCCCGTCGTCGTTGACGCCCAGCACGGGGTGATAACAGTTGCCCTCAGACTCTTCGATCCGGCCACGGGCGATGACCGTCGGCCGCCAGTCTTCGGAGAGGATCGGGGCGCTGTGGAAGTCCGCCAGATCGGGATCGATCACGTACCACTGCACGATCCAGCGGTCGCTCGGATCGCCCGTCCCGTCGTCGGCAAGGGCGGCATGTACCGCGAAGATCCGGGGCGTGCCCGACGCGTCCTTGGTGAGCACCGCCGAGGTGATGAAGTCGCCCTCGACGGTCGGCGAGAAGTCCGGGGCGTTGGGATAGTCGGCTGCCGTCGGTCGGAAGAAGTTCAGCAGCGGGTCCCCGATGTCCGAGTCGAACAGCCGCCAGCCCTGCGGTGCGCCGGGGACCTGTTCCAGGCTCTGGCGCACCTCCCACCGGTCGTCGCTGGGATCCTCAGGCGTGCCGCGATCGTTAAAATAGAGGCCCTTCACACGGATCTCGGTCTGGGATTCGTCGGCCTGAGAGCCTGCCGTGCTCACCAGGAACGTCGCGTTGGCGTACTGCTCGTAGGGTTCCTGCACCACGTAGCCGAAGACCGAGTCGTCTTCGATCAGGGGGCGATCGCGCATCTGAATGCAGAGAAAATCGTCCTCGTCCGCGCGGAAGCCGTCGATGAGCCACTCGTCGTTGGTCGAGAAGTCGTTGTTGGATCGCGGGATGAGGTAGATGTACTGCTCGAACGCGTCGATGCCATCGACCGCGCAGGTGACCCGGCTAGACATGGCCGCGACGATGGCCCGCTCGTCGAAGCCGTACGAGGCGAGCAGCGCCGTGTCCTGGAGGGGATCGTGGGAGCCATTGGGGATCGTTGGTGGCATCGGCTGCCGAAACGGATCAACGCTCGTCGAATCCAGCTTGAAGGCGACGCCGCCGTTTCCCTCGGTGACCTCGGTCGGTGGGTTGTTCACTCCGGTGTAGTACCACCAGTGGTCCTCACCGAGACCCTCGAGCAATCCGGGATTAGGGTGGAAGCCGCCCGCGCCCTTGTCCACCGCGATGTGCAGAATCGGGGTGCAATCCGGGGCGCTCTCGGGGGCCGCGTTGAACGCCTCGCTGTAGAACATCCACAGCCGGCCCGTCAGCGGGTCGTACTCAACGCGCGGAAACACCAAGCTGCGCAGGAACGACGCCCCATCGTTGCCCGGCGCGAAGGGATACGTCGGATCGGGCAACTCGAAGAACCAGTCGCGGCTGTCGATCTTGTTTCCGGCCTTGTCGAACAGGGCCATCTCGTGCGTGCCCAGCACGACCGCGGCCAGCCCGCTGACGGCCAAGCTGGGCGCGGTGCTGTACTCAGACTGGAACTGGAGAGCGTCTTCATCGACGTCGTACGCGATCTGCGCCTGCCCCAGGGCGCTCCCCGCCAGGGCACAAAGCGCAACGATACCGAGCCCATGTCTGCTGTGCATGGTGAAACCTCCTGCCTCATGATCTTGTGAACCTAGGAAACAGAGTAACACTGAGCAGGGGGGGGGGGGGGTCAAGGCAATCTGCACCAAATAGTCAGGAAAACTTCCGTACGACTCACGAATCGCCTTGCGTTCACGCTTTGGATCGAGTATGTTCCTTGAATGAGCCGCTACGCCATGACGCTTGCCGTCCTCCTCCTGGCCTCTCTGTCCGCCGCCGACGATGGCTGCGAGCCGCATCGCTACACCTCACCGCCCGGGACGTCGGCCACACATTTCGGCGACTCGATCGCCAGCACGGGACGGTTCTGGTTCATCGGCGACACGCAGGCCCGCACGCCGTGCCCGGGGGGCCTCTGCCTGACCGGGGCGGTGCACGTGTACGAGATGGTCGATGGGCGGCTGGAGTTCTTCCAGACCCTGACGCCGGGGCTGGGCATGCCCACCAACTTTGGGGCGTGGATACACAGTGACGGCGAGCGGATCGTCACCAACTCGTGGTACGGTCAGTTCCCGGGCGCCGTTGGCTTTGGCGGCGGCTTCGTCTTCGAGTTCGACGGGGCGCGGTGGATCAGCGCCGGCCTGCTGGTGCCGCCACCGGACTTTGTTTTCGATGAGGCTGGCGCCGGAGTTGCGATCGACGACGACTTGGCCATTATGAGTCCATCTCTGTCCCTAGAGCAGTGGGTCTACAAGCGGGGTCCGAGCGGCTGGGAGATCGTGCAGCGCCTGCGTTCGCCCGATGATCTGCCGCGCAGCGCAGGCTTCGGCACGCTGTACAAGATGCAGGGCGAGTGGATCTTTACCAACGCGTCGGCGGACTCCTCGACGGCCTCCGAGGGCGGGTCGATGTACGTGTTCCTCCGCACCGCCGACGACGAGATCGAGTTTGTACAGAAGATCGAGCCTCCGGTGCCCGAGGCCGAGCTGCGCTTTGGATTCGACCACGACGTGGACGGCCGCACGCTCGCGATCACGGCGTACGGGGCCAACCGCGAGGTGGAGCGCCAGGGGGCCATCTTCATCTACGAGCTCGAGGGCGATCGCTGGGTCTTTGAGCAAGAGATCAACCACCAGAACCCGGTAGAGAACGATCGATTCGGTGCTCGCCTCGATCTGCATGGCGACACGCTCATCGCCTACGTGAACAGCGGCAACCCGGCGACACCGCAGGACAACCGGGTGCTCGTGTTCCGCCGCGGCCCCGACGGGCTCTGGCGTGAGACGGGTGAACTCGTCCCCAACCCGCCGCATCGGACGCAGTTCTACGGCGCGTCGATGATGGCCATCGAGGGCAACCACGCGCTCGTTGGCGCCATCGACGATTGGATCACCCCCGACGCCCGCGACCTGGGCGGCGCGGCGTACCTCTTTGACTTGACGTGTATTGGTTGCCGCCCCGACCTCGACCTCGACGGCTCGCTCACCATCTTCGACTTCCTCACCTTCCAGAACCTCTTCCAGGACGGCGATCTGCAAGCCGACTTCGACGGCGACGGCGAGCTGACGCTCTTCGACTTCCTGGCGGTCCAGACGGCGTTCGATGCCGGGTGCGAGTAGGCCGGGGCGCGTCTGGGTATCGAGCCCCTGTCATGCCGCAAAGGAGCCCCACGCGGGGCTCGTTCTGTGCGCGGGCGTCCGCCGGGGCTCGCGTGGCCGGGGGCGCGTTCCTGGTGGCCTCCGGAACGGCTCGGGTCAAGCCGGGAAAGCCTCAGATCAAGCCCGGAGCGTCTCAGATCAAGCCGGGAAAGCCTCCGGTCAAGCCCGGAGAGGCTTCGATCAACCCCGGAGCGTCTCAGGCCAAGCCCGGAGGGCCTCCGATCAAGACCGGAGAGCCTCGGATCAAGCCCGGAAAGGCTCCCTTCGAGGTCCGGCGCACCAATGACCGTGCCCCGGGCCGGGGAGAAGCTGCCCCGGCGGGCGGGACACGTTCTTTTCGGGGTGGGGCACGGGCCTTCCCGGGCGTTGCACGGTGGCCCTGGGGCGATGCGGGGGCGCCCGGGAGGGGTGCCCGGTGGCCGGGGGCGGTCACCCGGTGCCCCCAGCGGGCCCCCGGTGCCCCAGGGGCTCGGGCGATCGTGCGCCGGGCCACGCCGACCCGGGCCGGAAGGTCCCGGAATGGCGGAACCCCGGCCGCTCCGCCTCTGGCGAGCGCCGGGACGGGGCCGCACCCGCAAGCATCGGCCCGTGCGGGGCCCGGATCGAGGGGTTCATCGCCCCGCGGGGTGCGGGAACGGGCCGCCCACGCCGGCGATGGCCGATAGCCTTCTCCATGCACCGCCCTCTCCCTCCCACGCCCGCCATCCTGCGCACGCTCGGCACGCCCGCCCGCACCCTGGCCGGCGTGCTGGCCCTGGCCGGGGCCGCCCTCGCCCAGGACACCCCCACCACCGACACGAGCCCCGATACACCAACGGACGAGCAGGCCCCGCCCGCCCCCGAGCTGCCCGAGGCCATCCGTGAGCTGCTGCTGGGGGTCAGCGAGCCGGGAGCGACCGGCATGGGCACGCTGGCCGTCGAGGGCTCGGTGCTGCCCGAGCGGCCCGGGCTGCTGCGCCGCACGCCCTATGGCGAGTGGGCCTTCGTGTTCATGGGCGACGACGGCCAGCCCCGGGCCATGGTGCTGCTGCCCTGCCGCCAGCTCGAACGGATGATCGAGTCGGTCGAGTCGGCCGGAGCGCCCGCCGTCCGCCTGACGGGCACGCTGACGGTGTACGACCGGGTGAACTACCTGCTGCCGACCAACTACGCGATCATCACACCCCCCACCACACCCACCATCCCGGGCGCTCCGGCCAAGGAGGGCGAGGCGGGCGAGAAGAACCCTGGCGCCGACCCGCTGACCCGGATCGATCCCGCGTTGCGGGCCATCGCCGACGAGCTTGAATCGGGCCGTCGTCGGGCCCGCTCGCTCGAGGCGCCGCCGGTCTCGCCGCCCTCGACGCGCGAGGCGGCCGAGGGGCAGGGCGCCGATGGGCAGGAGCAGATCGAGCGAGACGCGTTCCAGGAGGGCGACCGGCTCGTGCGCCGGCGGGCCCGCTTGGAACGCCAGCGCGGGCTGTGGGCCCTGACCTTCGACCAGGACACCGACGCTTCCGACTTGGAAGCGCCCCTGCTGGTGCTGCCCAACAACTCGCTGCGCGAGATGGAGCGTGCCGTGAACCGCTACGGCGATCAGGTCGCCTTCGAGGTCAGCGGCACGGTCTACCGCTTCGGGCGGCAGCCGTATGTGCTGATCTCCATGCACTTCATCCAGCCGCTCGAAGGGCTCAAGCCCCGCGGCTGAGTGATCATCCCGGTGGGTCGCCGCCCGCGCCAGCCCGGCCACCGTCGGGCTCGGGGGCCTCCTCCTCTTGGACTGCCGGCTCTTGGGCTGCCGGCGCCGCGGGCAGGGGACCGGCTTCGGGCAGGCCCAGCAGGAGCTGCGCTCGGGCGAAATCTCGATCGCCCGCGGGGCCGTCGGCGAACATCGGTCGGGTCGCCGAGCCAAGGATGGCCTCGATGGCGACGGGGTGGCCCACCAGCGACTGGGCGGCCGACAGCCGCTCGTGCACCGACAGCAGGCTCGCGAGCGTCGCGGTCACCGGCAGGATCTCGGCGGCCCGATCGGTGGGCCTATCGGTGGGCCCATTCTCGGGCGCCCGGGTGGGCGTCCTGAGTTCGAGCATGGCCACGCGACGCAGGGCCGGGGCCCAGGGCTTGTGGGCGGCCACGGCGTCGGCCGCCCGTTGCAGAAGATCGGGATCGGCCTCGGCGGCCAGCAGCAGGTCCTCGACGAAGCCGGGTAGGGGCGCCAGCGCCTCGGCGGCGGCACGACGGATCTCGGTCCGCTGGGCGAAGAGGAGCGAGCGGACGGCCCCCAGCGATGAAACGTCCGACAACCGGACGAGCACGTGGACGCCCGCGGGGGTCAGCGATGATGGCCGCTCCGCGTCGATGCGCGCCAGGATGCGCGACGCCTGGCCGGGCGTGGGCTCGAACCCCAACTCGAGCAACGCCAGGACCGCACGCACCGCCGGCACACGCGTGGGCTCGCCGTATTCGAGCCACCGGAGCACGGCGTCGATCGCCGCAGCATCGGGCGATCTTCGGAACGCGCGCAGCATGACCGCGGCGACGTCCGGATTGGTCTCGCGACGCAGCGCCACGCTCAGCCGGGCGGCGGACCCCTCGGGCACGATGCGGTCGACCATCACCGCGGCGGCCTGGCGGATGGGCGGCTGGGGATCGTCCAGCAGATTGACCAGCGCCGCAGAGACCTCGGCCGTGGGCTGGACGCCGCGCTCCAGATCGCGCAGCAGCAGATCGGTGCCCGCCAGCCGGATCGCCGGCTCGTCGTCGGCGAGCATCGCGGTCAGGGCGGCGGGCCGTTCTTCGGTGGGCAAGGCGGCGTAGAGACGCTTGGCCGAATCGGTCAGCGCCCGCAACAGCTCGCGTTCGCGCCTGGCAAGACGCTGGGCCCGGTCTCGCAGCCCGGTGGCCAGCATCTCGCGCCAGGCGATGGGCGGCAGGTGGCCGTTGCGTGCAAGCCACTGGCGCCAGGCGTCGGGGCTCTGCCCGAGGTCCTCGCGTCCGGACATCGCCACCAGGGCTTCGACCACCGCCGGCCGCTGGCTCGGATCGCAGTTCTCAAGCCAGCGAACAAGCAACTCGGCCGCCGCGGGATCGTTGGAACGCGCGAGCACCGCGAGGCACGCGGCCCGGGCGTCGCTGGAAAGCGTCGCGGCCGGCGAACCGTCGCGGATCGCCCGGACGACCGCGGCGGCGAGCGCCTCGGCATCGGCCTGATCCTTCGCGGCGTCGAGCAGCAGCCGGAGCGACGCGGCCGGCTCCTCGACCAGCCAGCCCCGGGGTGCCGCGACCGACGCGTCGCTGGCGAACCTCCGGAGGATCGCACGCGCCGCCTGTCGCCGGTCGTCCCCCTCACCGGCGGAGGACAGCAGGGCCGCGGCATCGAAACCGGCGGGGGCTTGCTCGGTCTGGGCGGGGGGATCCGACTCGGGTTGCGGGGCGCAGAGCACCATCGACGGATGAACGAATGCGAGGAACATCACGGCCATTCCCGTCCAAACGGACAGGCGGAATCGCCCGTGATGACCCCTCCAGCTTCCCATTCTCGCAGGATATGCGCGTGCAAGGCCGGCCATGCCCATTCGCCCCCGTTCACACTCGAATGTGCGGTCAATCTCAAAGGCGAGCGCACGAAGCGTTTGTCATTCTTCGGAGGCGGCGTTCTGGTCGGGCGGCTCGTCGCGATGGGCCTGATGGAGGACCGCCCGCGCCGCGATGGCCTGATGGATCGCCTCGGCCTGGGGTGCCGGATCCCAGCAGGTGGCACGGTCTTCGCGGTCGACCACCTCCCGCAGGGTCAGCACGGACTGGGTCAGGGCCGCCCACCCCAGCGCGAAACCGATGAGCAGGCCGATGGTGCTGGGCAGCCAGACCAGCCGGGGCGGGCTCTCGAACGTCGCCAGGGTGCTCCCGCCGGCCATCGCCAGGAGGAAAAGGAACGCCGTGACCAGCACGCCGACCAGGATCAGACTCAGCGACAGGAGCGCCAGCGAGAGCCCCGGTCGGGCGATCAGGTGGGCCGAGGCCCGCTGTATGGCATCGGGGGCGTCGGCGTCGTTGGTCGCGATTGCCGGGATCGCCAGGAGGATGTGCAGGCTCGCCAGGATCGCCGCCAGGAGTGACGCGAAGGCCACCAGGGTCGCGATCGCCCCACCAAACGCGCCGCCGATCCATCCCCCAAGCACCACCGCCAGCCACGAGGCGAGCATGGCACCCAGCAGCACCGCCCCGAACGTGCTGACGCACAACCCCGCGCTGAACAGCATCGAGGGCAGCACACGCCAGACCTCCGCCCGGCTGGGCCTGGCCGCGATCGAGCGGGCGGCGATCGTGCCGCACAGGCTGCCCACCAGCACGATCCAGAGCAGACGCACCCAGGCCCAGATCGTGGCTCCGGCGCCAGCATCACTATTCCATGGCAGGAGTACGTCCGACCCGATCGGCAGCGCCCACGACGTGGCCAACGCCGCAACGGCGGCCAGGAGCAGCGTCATTGGGTGGAGGGCCAGCCCGCCCGCCCGGAGCACGAACGCGGTTGATTCGCCCAGTTCGGCCCAGGAGCCCGGCTCGGCGATCGCCCACGGGTGGGCCGATCGATCGCTCTGATCGAACTCGGGCGGCTGGCTTCGCATCGTGGGTGTTCTCCCCCTTGGTCAAGGTGATGCTCCGATCCTTGGCCCCTCGCGGGTCGAAGTGGCCGTTGGGGGGGCAACAATCCCAGATAGAAACGGATTCCCTATGCCGCCGTCCGGGTGGGCAGGTCGGGATCCGCCGGAGCACCCATGGTCGACGCGACTGTCCGCTGGATCCTGTACATCATCTCCCTGGTCGTGGTGGGCCCCATCGCGGGCATGCTCATGGGGCTGACCGACGCCCCCAACGGATCGACCGGCACGGCCTTGGTATCGTCCAGCCCATTCACGGGCGTGGTTGCCCTGATCCTCGGGTCTCTCCTGGCGGCGGCGATCGGCGGCGTGGCCGCGTGGCGATGCGGGCTGCGACCCGGGCTGACATGCGCTGGTATCGTGGTCACCTGGATGGCGGGCATGTCCGCCAGCACCGTCTCGGCGATCTCTGCGGCCGGCAGCGGCCCCTGGGGCCAACTGGTCGCCGAGGGCGTCGTCGTGGCCCTGTGCTTGGTGGTCATCGGCATCGTGCTCACGCTGGCGGCCCAGCACCACACGCCCGCGCCCGGCGAGCACATCACGCCCCAGTCTCGCCAGGCCATGGAGACCGAGAAGAACCTGAGCCTTTCACCACGTCTGGCGGCGGCTGTCGCGATCGCCACGGCCGGGGGGGCCGCGGTCGCCTGGGTGCTCGCCGTCACGGATCTGAAGGGCCAGGTCATCGCCACGGCCGCGATCGCGGCCGTGGTTATTGCCGTGCTCACCAAGCTCGTCGACCTGAAGGCCCCGGCCATTGGCGCCTTGGGGGCGGCGGCGCTGCTGGCCATCGTGGCACCGGGATACGCCCTGGCGACGGTCGATCCCGGCACCGCCCTGGCCGCGGCGTACGCCCAGGCGCTGCCGGGCATCGTCCGCATCACGCCGCTGGACTGGGCCGCGGGCGCGCTGCTGGGCACGCCGATTGGCCTGGCCTGGGCGGCGTCCATCGTCAAGCGGGCCGAGAGCTGACCCATCCCCGGATCCCCCCTCTCCCCCACCAACTCCCAAGAGGTTCACACCCGACCATGACCCAGAAGCCCGCCGACGCCTCCATGCCCGACATGCAGTCGAGCGCCGACCCGCGTGAGATCGCCATCGACCGCGTGGGTGTGCGCGAGGTGATCTATCCCATCCGCCTGCGCACGCGGGCGGGCGGCGAGCAGGGCTCCATCGCCAACGTCAGCATGTACGTCGCCCTGCCGCACACGCAGAAGGGCACGCACATGAGCCGCTTCATCGAGGTGCTCGAGGCCCACGCGTGCGAGCCGATCACTCCGGAGATGTTCCCTCCCATCGCCCGGGCCATCCGCGAGCGCCTGAACGCGCAGAAGGCGCACATCGAGGCCAGCTTCGTGTACTTCGTTAAGAAGAAGGCGCCCGTCACCGGCATCGAGAGTCTGATGGACTACAAGGTCAAGTTCGAGTGCACCGCCAACGGCGATCCCGAGAACGACGACTTCGTCATGACCGTCGCCGCCCCGGCCACCAGCCTGTGCCCGTGCAGCAAGGAGATCTCCGAGTACGGCGCGCACAACCAGCGCTGCGAGATCACCGCCAGCGTGCGCTTCGATGGCACGATGTGGATCGAGGACCTGGTCGAGATCTGCGAGGGGGCCAGCTCGCTGGAGGTCTTCGCCCTGCTCAAGCGGCCCGACGAGAAGTACGTCACCGAGCACGCCTACGACAACCCCAAGTTCGTCGAGGACATCGTCCGCGACCTGGCGATCGCGCTGGACGCCGACGACCGCGTGCGCTGGTACGCCATCAGCAGCGAGAACTTCGAGAGCATCCACAGCCACAACGCGTACGCGGAGCTGGAGCGCTCCAAAGGCTGAGCGCACGGCCCTCGGGCGCGCTAGGCCGCGGCCTGGCCGCCCCGCTGCTGTCCCGGCCTGCCCAGGAACACGACCTGGGGCGCCGACCACGCGCTGGTGCGCGGCCGGCGGTCGGGGCTGCCGGCGCCGGCGGGGCCCTTGACGGCGCGGATGCGGTAGTAGGCCCTGGGCGTCCCGCTGGGCACGCCGTCGTCGACCGCCTCGCGGGCGGGCACGCTGGCGATGGTCGCCCAGGTCGGCCCGTCGTCCAGGCTCCGCTGGATCTCGTAGAACGTGCCCTGTGCGACCGTGCCCTCCCACGAGAGGTCCACCTCGCCGCTGGTGCGCATGGAGAGCGCGATGTTGGCGGGCGCCACCGGGGCCGCGCTCGGGCTGGGGTCGGCCGGCTCGGGGATGCTGGCCAGGGCGTACACGCCCGGATCGCCGCTGGCCTGCGCGAACGCCTTGATCATCGCCACCAATGCCGCGCCGATGACGCGCAGCTCGTCGGCCCCGGCGTGGTACCGAGCGGTGGCGTCCTTGCTCTTCTGGCGCGCGGTGAGCGCGTCCCGGTGGAGCGAAGAAGCGCTCGCCGCGACCTGGCCCAGCGAGGCGACGGCCTCCTCGGTCAGGCCGATCGACGCGGGGTCGGCCTCCCACGCGGGCAGCCGCTGGATGAAGAACTGGATGAGCTCGCTGCGGGTCGGGGGGAGCACCGTCATGGTTCGATTCCTCGTGCGGGTTGCGGACAGGTCGTGGCGGGCGCCCGTGCCCGTGGCCACCGGCAACACGCCGCCGGCCGAACCTAACTTCGACGGCTTCGGGGGGCGACTTTCGTTGCAATCGGAAGAATCGGAAAAACTCTGACCTCTGGTCCGAGAACGCACAAGGCTCCAGGAGGCCCCCACCGGCCGCCCGCTGGGTCCGAAGCCGAAAAACCGGCCATTCTGCTTGGTTTTTGCGGCGTGAACGCCCGGATAACCCTCCTTCACGGTCGTCGTGGAGGCCTCCACGGGAGCCGTGGAGGCCTCCAAGATCGTCGTGGAGGGCTTCACAAGAGCCGTGGAGGCCTTCGGGATCGTCGTGGAGGGGTTCATGGGAGCCGTGGAGGGCTTCGGCAAGACCGTGGAGGCCTCCACCGGAATCGGGGAGGGCTGCACGAGGCTCATTGAGGCGCTGCCGGTGATCGTCAGCAACCCCACGCGCCACGCGAACCGCTCCCTTCCCTCCCCCGCCCCCGGCGGGGGAGGTGGCCGAGCAAGCGCAGCGCCGCGAGGTCGGAGGGGGGCTTTGGCGTTGGAGCGATGAACTCTGCGCGAGCCTGCGATAGCATCCAAGATGACGCAGCAGCAAGAAGATCCGGCATTTTGCAACACGCCAGTTGCCTCGCTCGCTGCATGCGCGGCGCTGCTCTCTGGATTCAGGTCGGCATTTGAAACCCTCAGTGGGTACATCGGAAACGAGGCGCCCCTTCCGTTCGGCCTCTACAACGCGACAACGAGTTTCGTGGCCGACGGTTGTCGGTCAGTCGAGACGCTCGGGAGGAATAACCATTGGATCTACGGAGCAGCGGCAATTCGAGTCTCGTATGAAGCATCAATACGGCTACTTTGGGCATCTCGAGCTACTGATGGCGTTCAACGGTTGCGGGTTGGCTGGTATCGCCAACGCCGCAAGTGGGCAGAAACAGCGAACAACGGGGCCCACGCCGCACACGCTGAAGCCTTACTGGAAAAAGACGCCAACGTCGAAAGACAATGGAGAGAAGCTGGTCTATCGATGAAGAATGCTCCTGACATCCGTCAGATGCTCAGTGAGATAGACCGGGCAGACGAAAGCTCGCCAGCCTATGAGAAGCGAAGCGCTATTCGAGATGATCACTACGCAACCTACTACGTTGTCCTGAGCGCGATTTCTCACGGTATACCAACCGCGCTCCGAGGCATGCCGTCAAGAAATGTTTGCGGGTACGTTGCCATAGCCGCGGCAGAGGCAACTCGAGCGATCCTGCTAGCCCACGAACACTTTAGACCGGATTTGAGTCGCCATTGGAAGCCCCAGATTAGCGAGTCGTTCAACCGGATCTGGGATTCGCTCGAACAGCTTGGCTTAGGTGTAGAGCCTGAATCTCCGGTCGATTGAACGGCTCACAAGACGTCGCCATAGCCAACTCGCCACGCCCCCCTCCGACCTCGGAAGACCTCGGCCACCTCCCCCGCCGGGGGCGGGGGAGGGAAAATAAAACCCACGCCAAACGACGTGGGCTCGTATCCATTCAGCGAAGCTGAGCCTCTTTACGACTCGGAAGCCTCGCCCGACTCTTCCGCCTTCGGCTCGGTCGTCGCGGTCGCCGCGGCCTTATCCCCACCGCGCTCCTTGCGGAGCTTGGCGTTGTACGCCGAGCGCTTGTCGGCCTGGCGGCGGCGGCGGCTGGGGGCGCCGCCGATCTCGGGGCCTTCCTCGGCGCCGACGAACTGGATCACGCACATCTCGGTGGCGTCGCCCAGCCGGTGGTAGCCGATGCGGACGATGCGGGTGTAGCCGCCCTGGCGGTCCTCGAAGCGGGGGGCCACGTTCTCGAAGATGTGGCGGACCAGCTTGGGGGCCTTGCGCAGCTCGCCGTAGCGGTTGCGCTCCACCTGATCACTCGCCGGGATGTCGAAGAACTTCTCGGTGCGCTCTCGCTGGTCGGCCACGCGCTGCTTCTCGGCCTCGTCGGCGTTCTTGGGCGTGTAGAGCCACTCGAAGGCGGTGCGGTCGCGGCCGAGCATCTGGATGACGCGGCGGCGGCTGTGCAGGTCGCCGGCCTTGGCCTTAGTGATGATCTTCTCGACGAAGGGCTGGAGGGCCTTGGCCTTGGGCACGCTGGTGACGATCTGGCCGTGCTCGAAGAGGGAGGCGGCCATGTTGCGCAGCATCGCCTCGCGGTGCGTGCGGGTGCGGCCGAGCTTGAAGCCTGCTTTGCGGTGACGCATGACGGGAGTCCTTCGGAAGGGTCGTTCGACCGGGAAACCAGATGCCCGCCGGGCGCGATCACCGCGGCCGGCCGGGTCGAGATTGTAGGCCGCCTGCTCACCAGCAAGGGGCCCGGAAACCAACTGCCCACCCCCAAGAGGAGGGAGCGAGTGTGCCCCCGGAGGGGGGCTAGGGAGCGCTCAAGCTAAAGCTGCACGACTTCCGGCGCGTAGCCCTCGGGCAGGTCCATGCCCAGCTCCAGGCCCATCTCGGTCAGCTTCTTCTTGACCTCGCGGAGGCTCGTGCGGCCGAAGCTGCGGAGCTTGAGCAGCTCGCTCTCGGTCTGCATGATGACCTGGCCCACGGTGTAGAGCTTGGCGCTCTCCAGGCAGTTGCTGGCCCGGACGGAGAGTTCCAGCTCGCTGATGGGCAGGTTGAGCTTGCGGATCAGCCCCTCGTCGACGCCCGCGGCCGCGGCGGCCTCCTCGCTGACGCGCTCCTGGCCCAGCTCGAAGTACTGGACGAAGGGGTTCAGGTGCTTGCGGAGGATCTTGCCGGCCTCGACCAGCGACATCTCGGGGGTGATGGTCCCGTCGGTCCAGATGTCCATGCTCAGCTTGTCGTAGTTGGTGCGCTGGCCGACGCGGGTGTCCTCGACGTGGTAGCGCACGCGGTGGACGGGGCTGAAGATCGAGTCGACGGCGATGAGGCCGATGTCCTGCTCATCACGGCGGCTGAGGTGCTCGTTGGCGGGAACATAGCCGCGCCCCTTGGCCACGTGGAGCTCCATCTCGAAGTCGACCTCGCTGGTCAGTGTGCACAGCACCAGGTCCTTATTGACGATGGTGACGTTGGTGTCGGCCTCGATCAGGTCGGCGGTGACCTCGCCGGGGCCCTGGGCGGCCAGGTGCATGACGCGTGGCTCGTCGCCCTCGAGTTGGAGCACGAGGTTCTTGATGTTCAGCACGATGTCGGTCACGTCCTCGAGCACGCCGGGCAGCGTCTCGAACTCGTGGCTGGCGCCCTTGATCTTGACGGCCGTCACAGCGGCGCCCTCGATGGAGCTCAGCAGGATGCGCCGCAGGCTGTTGCCGATGGTCGTACCGAAGCCGCGCTCGAAGGGCTCGACGGTAAAGCGACCAAAGGTGGTGTTGTTGAACTTGGGATCAGAAACCACGTGAGTGGGCAACTCGAGACCACGCCAGCGAACACGCATGGGCATACCTCTTTTCTGCTCGAATGAGCATGGGTCGGTGGTTGGCGGATCAGGCCTGCGCTCCACGGCTCTCGGATCCGCCCGCCGCCACCGACCTGGGTGGCGGGCGTTCCTGCTGTCCGGGTGCGCTTCGGTTCAGACAAACCGGCCTGGGGCTTGTGGGCCCCGGGTCGGTAGAGTTCCTCGCATCGCGATCAGACGCGGCGCTTCTTTGGTGGGCGGCAGCCGTTGTGGGGCACCGGGGTGTGATCCTCGATGGCCGTCACGCGGATGCCCGTGGAGACCACGCCGTTGACGGCGGCCTCGCGACCACCGCCGGTGCCGCGGATGCGGACCTCGGCCTCGCTCATGCCCATCTTACGGACCTTCTGGCCCAC
>JBITAF010000129.1:0-14280 GCA_044440025.1 Phycisphaerales bacterium JB060
TGGCTCAGGAGTTCCTTGGCGTTACCGGGCTTCATGCTGCCGCCGTACAGGATGCGCACGTCGTCAGCCAACGCTGGCAGCAGGTCCCGCAACGCCGCGCGGATGGTCGCGCTCATCTCCAGGGCGTCGGCCCCCAGCGCCAGGGCCCCATCGGCGTCGGCGGCCGCATCGGTGGGCGTCAGGTCCTCGAGGAACTGGCTCAGGGCGGCCAGGTCGCCGGTGGGCTCGGTGGCGCTGGCGGCCGGGGCGTCGGCGGGGCTCACCAGGGGGCCGCTCATGGGCACCAGCATGGCCCGGTCGCCCCGCTCGGGCCGCAGGCCCTCCAGGAGCTCCACGGCCATGGCCCGGTGGCGGTCCAGCGCCGCGGCCCCGTCGCGATCGCGGGCCCCCGAGGCGATCGAGTCGTCGATGACGATGGCCAGGGTGACCGCCGACGAGCCGAAGGGGGCATCCCCGGCCAGCCCCCGCAGCGTGGGCCGGCCCAGGGCCAGGGCGATGGCGGCCACCAGCAGGCAGCGGACGGCCAGGAGCAGGAGGCGTTCGAGCTGCAGCCGCCGCCGGCGCTTGCGCATGGCCTCGGCCAGGAAGCGCATGGCCGCCCAGGGCGTGGGCTTGCGGCGGCGACGCATCAGGAGGTGGATGGCGATGGGGATGGCGATGGCCGCCAGCCCGGCGGCGAGGATGAGGGGATTCACGAAGCTCATCGGGCGAACCCCCTAGGCATGCGGCCCGATGCGTCCGAGAAGCGACTCCCCGGAGAGCCCGAGCATATCCCCGGGTTCCCCGAGCATGCTCTCGGAGAGCCCGGGGACACGCTCGGGTCGTCCGGGCATGCTCCCGGGGAGCTCGGGGACACGCTCGGGGAGCCTGAGCATGCTCTCGGAGAACTTGGGGACACGCTCGGGTCGTCCGGGCATGCTCTCGGTGAGTCCGGGGGCACGCTCGGGCGACCCCGGCACCCGGGATCCGGCAATGGGCGATCGGTCGGAGCGCAGATGGTCACGCGCCGGCCCCCCCGATGCCTGCTGCCCGATGCCCATCGCCCATCCTCATCCCATCTTGCTCCGCTTCAGGAGGCCCTCGCGGCGCGCGGCGTAGGCGGCCAGGGGCGGGCCCAGCCAGTCGTGGGTGCTCAGGCGGTGGAAGTCGAAGCCGACGCGCCGGAGCCCGCGCTCGACCGCCCGGGTGTGCTCGGCCAGGGCCTCGAGGTAGGCCGGGCGCAGGGCCCGGGGGTCGATCTTCAGCCGGCCCTCGCCCTCCAATCCCTCGAACGGCCCGGGGTCCTTGAAGGCGAAATCGGTCTCGGAGCGGTCGAGCACCTGGAAGGCGATGGCGTCGTGGCCGCGGTGCTTGGCCCTTGCCCAGGCGGCCTCGAGCACGCCGGGCTCGGTGAAGAAGTCGCTGAGAACGACCAGGAGGCACTTGTTGGTCAGCTTGCCCAGGACCTGGTCGAAGACGCGGCCGAAGTCGGCCGCCCCGTCGACGGGGGCCTGGGCCAGGGCCTTGACGATGCGGCGCCAGCTCCCCTGGCTGCTGGAGCGCTCCACGCCGCCCAGGAGATTGTCGGCGAAGGTGTACAGGCCGACCCGGTCGCCCTGGCGCAGGGTGACGTAGCTGAGGGCGGCGGCCAGGGCGGTGGCGTGGTCGATCTTGCGCCAGTTGCTCTGGCCGCTGGGGCCGGTCGCGGCGCCCGTGGCCGCCGCGTCGGAGAACAATCGGCTGCCGTACTGCATCGAGCCGCTGGCGTCCACGAGCACGACCAGGTCCAGGTTGGTCTCCTGCTGGTACTGCTTGAGGTAGAGCTTGTCGCTGCGGCCGTAGACCTTCCAGTCCAGGTGGCGGAGGTCGTCGCCGGCGACGTACTGGCGGTGCTGGGCGAACTCGACGGATTGGCCTTGATAGGGGCTGCGGTGGGCCCCGCTCATGACGCCCTCGACGATCATCTTGGCGCGCAGCTCGAGGCTGCCCAGGCGGGCCAGCGTGGCCGGGTGCAGGTAGAGCGTGGGGTCGACGCGCTCGGAGCGACCGGTGGCGGGCACGGGCGTGGGGCCCCCGGCCGCGGGCGATGAAATGGTGCTGGGAGTGTCGGCCACGGGCGATGGTACCGGGGCCGGGCGCGCCGTGTTCGCGAAGGCGGGAAGGGCTTACTGGGGCCCGCCGGGCAGGTCCTTGTCCCACACGTCGGTGTACCAGGGCAGGGTGTCGTCCATGTCGCCCACCTGGATGTCGGCCACGTGGCCGTCCAGCCAGCAGGTGTTGCAGCCCCCGCCGTGGCGGAAGTACTCCTTGTCCTTGGTGGCCCCGTGCTGGTAGAGGTCGTTGAGGGTGTCGCCGTTGCCGTCGAGCATCTGCTCGTAGCCGTCCTGGAAGACGATGAGCTTGCTGGGGTGCTGGACCTGGGTGATGCGCTTGGGGCGGGCGGTGTTGTAGTTGCCGCGCTTCCAGAGGGCGCCCTCGCTGTCGCCCTTGGCCCCGCGGAAGACGCCGTTGAAGGACATGGTGGCGTAGTCGAAGTTGCCCTCCGAGCCGCGGCCTGTGATGCCGTAGCGGTCGATCTCCTGGGCGCTGGGGCACTTCCACACGTCCCATCCCGAGAGGTGGCTGCGGTCGCCGATGCCCACGCCCGGCTCGAACATGGCGTCGGTGACCTCGACGCCCAGGTAGCTGTCGAACAGGCCGCCCCAGTAGGCGCCCAGGCCGCCGCTGAGGCCCTTGTAGTCCTCGTAGTAGGGCAGGAGGGTGTTGGTCTGGCTGCCCCGGGGGCCGCGCTCTTCCATGCGCGTGCCGTAGTTCTGGCGGCTGCCGTGGTGGTACTCGTTGTGGTCGAGTGTGTAGCTGGTCCAGGCGGTCATGATCTGGCGCATCTGGGAGGCGCACTTGATCTTCTTGCCGGCCTCGCGCGCCGCGCCGAGGCTGGGCAGCAGGATGCCGATGAGCAGGGCGATGATGGCGATGACGACGAGCAGCTCGATGAGCGTGAACGCGCGGGCGCGTGGTGTGTGCATGGCGGTGGGCCTCGTGGCGTGTGCTGGTGTGCGATGGCGTCCATGCGTGGACGCGCCGGGTGTTTGCCGGCCCGATCATTCCTGCGCAGCTTGCCATCGTCGCCCGCCCGAGCACGTGTTCGCGCAACCTTCGCGCGGCCTTGACGAACGCTTGCCCGGGCTTTGACAGTCGCCCGCGCCGCGCTCTCTACGTTGCAACCTGCGATTTTTGCGCAGCGCGTTTTGTACCCCCTCGACTGTCCCACGCACACGGAGAGAAGTGTTATGACCCGAACCCCCGCCATCGCCCTGGCCGCCGGCCTCGCGCTGACCGTCACCGCCGCGACCCCCTCGATCACCCTCGCTCAGGAGGGCACGCTCATCCCCATCACCCCGGCCACCACCACCGGCGACGTGGACGCGTTCACGCTCTCGCTGGACGGCCGGTTCATCTTCTTCGTCGGCTCGGTCGACGACGGCGTGAGCGGCGACCACCTCTACCGCATCCCGATCGACGGCGGTACGGCCGAGATCTGGAACGACCCGACCCTGCACAACGACGTGGACGAGGCGCCCATCGTGGGCGAGGACTTCGTCTACTTCAAGGGCGACCAGACCATCGGCAACCCCGACAACGAGTGGTTCCGCCTGCCCATCGACGGCGGCGAGCAGCTCCAGATCACCGACGGAACCGGCATCGCCGGCGACGGCGTGCTCATCAAGGGCGGCACCGAGCTGATCTACCTCAACGACGAGAGCAGCGACGGCATCTTCAACGCCCTGACCGACGGCAGCTTCGACATCTTCGGCATCACGCCGCTGGACGTGGACATCGATCAGTTCCAGTGGGAGGTCACCGCCGACGGCGAGACGCTCATCTACGGCAGCCAGTTCGCCGGCGGTCCCCAGCCCCAGGTGCTGGGCGTGCTGCCCACCGACGGCTCGAGCTTCGACCCGCAGTTCATCACGCCCACGAATGTGCCGGACTTCTGGGAGATCGTCGACGGCGAGTTGAGCGACGACGGCCAGTTCTTCGTTTGCACCGCCGACTGGGACTTCGCCGACACGCAGAGCCTGGTGCGCATCCCCACGACCATCGGCGAGGTCGAGGTCGAGCCCATCGTCACGCTGGACGAGTCCTTCCAGGACATCGACGGCCTGGCCGTCTCGCCCGACAGCACCATGGTCGCCTTCAGCGGCGACATCGATACCGACACCGTCGACTCGCTGTACGTCGTGAACATCGACGGCACCGGCCTGCGCAACCTGACGCCCGACCTTCCCGTGTACGCCGACGTCACCGGCGGCTATGGCGACATCCGCTGGTCGGCCGACAGCAGCCGCATCTACTTCATCCGCGATCGTGACTTCGATGGCGAGCTGGCGCTGTACTACGTCGACGTGGATGGCTCGACCCCCTGCCGGGCCGACATTGATGGCGACGGCGAACTGACCATCTTCGACTTCCTGGGCTACCAGAACCTGTTCGACGCCGGCGACCCGCAGGCCGACTTCGACGGCGACGGCAGCCTGAGCATCTTCGACTTCCTGGCCTTCCAGAACGAGTTCGACGCCGGCTGCGAGTAATCCAGCATCAAGCACCTAAAGGAGGCCCGGGCGAAAGTCCGGGTTTCTTTATTTCGCACCTGCCATGACGCAACAAGCCGCCCCATCTGGGAGCGGCTTGTCGTTGATAGGCCAGTCGACTGGTCACAAGAGTCGAAAGCGGGTGAACGGATTCGAACCGTCGACATTCACGTTGGCAACGTGACGCTCTACCACTGAGCTACACCCGCAAGCGGCCTCAAGGATATCGACCAAGTGGGGTGGCGTCAACACGTTGCCGCGCGTCCCTGGTGGCCCCGGGCGCAAAGATTCCTGCCCCAGATGACGAAAATGGACTCGCATCGAGGTCCGATTTTTGGTACAATCTGCACTGGGATGCGGGATAGCCCGCATCCGCAGGCGCCCCCGGGCCCGGGGCGGGGTCGCCTGACTGCTCCGCGAGTGACCTGTTCCCGGGCACGCCTGCACAAAAGGATCGCACAGTCATGCGGATTTACGTCGGCAACCTGCCGTACAGCACCGGCGACAACGAGCTCGCCGAAGTCTTTGCCCCGTTCGGAGAGGTCCAGTCGGCCAGCGTGGTCATGGATCGCGAGACCGGCCGAAGCCGCGGCTTCGGCTTCGTTGAGATGAACGATGAGGACGGCCACAAGGCCATCGAGAATCTCCACGGCACGCCCATGGATGGCCGGGCTCTCACCGTGAACGAGGCTCGACCTCGGGCCAACGCCGGTGGCGGTGGCGGCTTCGGCGGCGGCCGTGGTGGCCGCGGCTTTGGCGGCGGCGGTGGGGGCGGCGATCGCCGCGGCGGCGGTGGAGACCGCGGCGGCCGCGGCGGCTGGTAAGCCCAGGGCGCCAGGCCACCCCAACCATTGAACAGCCCATCGCGCGGGCGGGGTCGTCAGGCCTCGCCCGCGTTGTCGTTGGTCGAGTCCGGGTTCGCCCGATTGGTGGGGTCGGTGGAAGGTTCGGCGTCTTTGCCGGCATCCTTGTCGTCGTCGGACACTGGGGTCTTGCGTTTGGCCGGCCCGATCTCCACGCCGACGAACTGCATGCCCTCGGGCGGCCCGTCGGGAAAGGCCTTGGCCACGTCGCCGTCGTCGATCAGGTGGACCTGCGTGGTCTCGTCGACGCCCATCAGGGCCACGGCTCCGGCACGCTCGCCTTCCCAGGTGGCCACACGCGCCAGGCCCGCGTCCATCTGGAAGAGCATGTGCCGAAGGGGTCGGCCCCACTTCATGGCCGTGCCGGGCTGCGGCTGGCCCTTGGGAGAGGGCTGCGGCTTCTCGCGACGCCATTGGAGCACCTGGCCCACGCCGAAGCGCTGGGTGGCCCACCGCGCCACCGCGCCGTCGACCTCGCTGTTGTCCGACAGTGCCAGCACGTTGCCAAAGCCGGTGGAGGCGACATCCTGGTCCATCCAGCGGATGTCCGTGGCGCTGCCCATGCTGGTCGAGATGCCCTCGCTCGAGGCGGCCGCGATGTTGGCCGCGTTGGTGTCCACCACGCGAACGGGCACGCTCAACGCCCGCAGGTGGGCGGCCACGTCGCGGCCAAGTCGGTGGGCCCCCACGATGATGACGCCATTGGGCCGCCCCGCCCGGACTCGCAGGAGTGTGGCCAGAGGTCCGGCGGTCAGTCCCGCCAGCGTCACAGTCACGACGATGACCAGAATGACCAGCGTCTCGAGGCCCTCCGCGTCGGCCTTCAGCTCGGGCCGGCTATCTCCGGCGATTTCGGCGGTGCGGCCCATCTCGATGGCCACGATGGCGCCCAAGGCGATGGCCACGATGCCGCGCGGCGCGATCAACGCCGTGTAGGCCCGCTCGCGGTACGTCAGCCCCGTGCCGATGGTGCCTGCCAGGACCGATAGCGGCCGTACCACCAGCACCATCGCGGCCACGAACACCACCTCCTGCCACGTCACGTCGAGCAAGCGGCCAAGCTGCACCCGCGAGGCCAGCAGGATGAAGAGCGCCCCCACCAGCATGACGGCGGTGGTTTCCTTGAAGTGGCGCATTGCTGCGGCGCTCGGCTTGGCCGTGTTGGCAAGCACTAGGCCGCAAATCGTTGCGGCGACCAGCCCCGCCTCACTCGAGACCGCCTCGGCCAGGCCGAACGAAACCATGCTGGCCGAGAGCCCCACAAGCACGACGGTCTGCGTGTCGCTCTTGCGATCGGTGTTGATAATCCGCAGCACACGGGCTGCGATATACCCCAGCAGCACGCCCAGCCCCACGCCGGTGACGGCGGGCAGCAGGAACTGCACCGCGATCGACGCCGCGCTGGCCGAGCCGGGCTGCTCGATCGCAAGCCGGACGATCTCCAGTGTCGAGACCGCCGCAACCACGCCAATGGGGTCGATCAGGATGCCCTCGGCCATGAGCGCCGAGTGCAGGCGTGGGCTCAGGGGGGTTCGGCGGAGGATCGGCTGGATGACCGTTGGGCCGGTGACCACCAGCATGGCGCCCAGCAGGATGGAAAGGTCCAGGGGCAGCCCGACGAGGAGGTGGGCCAGGAGCGTGGTCAGCAGCCAACTGACAATGACGCCGATGGTCAGCAGCCCGCGCACCGCGCCCGGCGCGCGCGCCACCGTGTCCCGGTCCAAGCCCAGACCGCCCTCGAATACCAGCAACCCCACCGAGACCGATGCGATGGCCAGCAGCCCGGCTGTGCCAAGGGCATCACCATTGACCAGCCCCAGCCCGCTCACGCCCAGGCCAAAGCCAACCATCAGCAGGAAGAGGATCGGGGGCTGACGCACGCGATCGCTCACGAGGGTGACCAGGGCACCCGCGCCGAACGCTAACGCCAGACTCTGCACCGCCCCATGAGCTTCCATTGGCAGCGAGTATACGGCCGCCGCCCTACCCCAGCACGAA
This sequence comes from Phycisphaerales bacterium JB060, assembly GCA_044440025.1. GTDB lineage: Bacteria > Planctomycetota > Phycisphaerae > Phycisphaerales > UBA1924 > JAHCJI01. Next base: position 7,433 of record JBITAF010000129.1, read on the forward strand.
CCACGCCCTGCGGTCTCCCCGCTGGCGGTCAAGGGGTGGCCCTTGCTCGACCGCCTCGCAACGCTCCAAATGCGCCAGGGTCACGCAGCGGGCCGACCGGACCGAGTCCCAGTACGCCTCGTCGCCGCCAATGGCCCGGCCATGCTCGGCACGCAAGCCCGCAATACACGAGGGCGTGAGATTCTCCAGGCATTGCACCCGGGCCACCCGGGCCCGGGCGGCGTAGCCCCCGCCGATGGCGCGGAAGTAGATCCACTGCCCGCGCTCGATGCGGCCGAACGGCGGCCGCTTGTCGCGAGAGAACCGGCTCTCGATGGTCTTGCTGCCATCCAGCAGGGCGTCGATAACCCACGATTGCACGAGGGCCACGTGCTGACGCACGTCTCGGCACGCGGCGGGCGGACTCACCCTTGGGCCCCCATGCGCGAGAGCGCGCTGGTCGTGCTGAGACCCTCCACCAGGCCGACCAGCTCGACGCGACCGCCGGCCGCCTCCACCACGCCCTGGCCGACGACCTCTTTGCCAGCGTAATCGGCGCCCTTCACCAGCACGTCTGGGGTCAGCGCCTCGATCAGTTCCAGGGGCGTGTCGTCCTCAAAGAATACCACGGCGCCAACCGGCTCGAGCGCACCGAGAACGCGGGCCCGATCGAGCCCGTTGTGCACCGGTCGGCCTTCGCCCTTCAGCCGCCGCACCGACGCGTCGCTGTTGAGCCCAACGACCAGGAAGTCGCCGAACGACGCGGCCCTCTCCAGCAGCGTCACGTGGCCGGCGTGCAGCACGTCGAAGCAGCCGTTGGTGAATACCACGGTCCCGCCGTTGCGCCGCACGCTCTCGACCTCCCCGCGCATCTCGTCGAGCGTGCGCAGCTTGCCGGTCAGCCGGCCGGCCTGGCGGAGCAGTTCGCGGTGTACGTCGGCCAGTGGGATGGGCTTGACGCCGAAGATCTGGACCTCCAACCCCGCGGCCGCGTTGGCGAATCGGACCGCGTCGGACCAGGACAGCCCGTTTGCACGGGCGGCTGCCAGGCCGGCGAGCATCATGTCGCCCGCGCCTGTCACGTCGTACACCTCGCGCGCCACCGTGGGGATGGTTAGCGGCTGGGCGTCGCGCTCCAGCAGCAGCGCGCCGTCTTTGTCCAGCGTCAGCACCACCGTCTCGCAATCGAGCTGCGCCGAGAGCTCCCGGGCAAGCTCCTCGCGTTGCGCCGCAGAGTTCATCGCGTGCCGGCGACCGGTGGCCCGCTCGGCCTCGCTGCGATTGGGCGTGATCGACGTGCAACCGCGATAGCGCGCGAAGTCGTCGCGCGAGGCGGGATCGACCAGCAGCGGCACGCCGTGCTTGCGGGCCAACTCAATGGCCGCCTGGCATGTGGCCTGATCGCACACGCCCTTGTCATAATCTTCAAGGCATAGCACGTCGGCCCCGGCGAGCGCCGCCTCCAGCCCTGCCAGCAACTCTTGTGAAACCCGATCGGGCAGTGCCTCGCGAGACTCAAAGTCCACGCGAAACATCTTCTGCGGGTGGCGGTGCTGGGCCAGACCGATGAGGTTGCGCTTCACTGTGGTCGGGCGTGTCGCGTCGGTCACCAGCCCGCCAGTCTCTATGCCCGCCGCTTCAAGCCGCTCACGCAGCATCGTGCCCTCGGCGTCCTCGCCGGTGACCCCGAAGACCTTCACATGGCCGCCCAGGGCCACCAGGTCTTCGGCCAGGTTTCCAGCCCCGCCGGGCATGGCCTCCTGGCGGGTAACGCGCAGCACGGGCACCGGAGCATCGGCGCTCAGCCGCTCGGCGTCGCCGAAGAGCTGCTGGTCGAGCATGAAGTCGCCCAGCACCAGGGCGGTGAAGGGCTTCCAGCGGGTGAGAGCGTCCAGCAGGGTGTCCACGAACGAGTTTAGGGTGTCAGGCGTGCGGTTGGGGTTTTCGTGAGTGACGAGCGCAAAAAAACGCGCGTCCCCGGCACCCCGGAGACGCGCGAATGGTCAAAGCAGAAACTCAGCCGAACCCGTGAAGAGGGCTCAGGCGCGGCGACGACGGCTGGCGATGGCGCCAAGGCCGGCCAGAACGGCCAGGCCCGCGGGGGCCGGGACCGTGGTATAGGCCAGGTCGTCGTAGGTGCTCTCGCTCCCGCTCAGGTTCACCGAACCGATGGGAATGGTCGAGACGTAGCTGAAGGCTTCCATGGTGCCGTCGCCGGGACCGAAGCCGCCGACAATGACGTCCTGACCGATCTGGTTGCCGGACATGTCGAAGAAGGTGACGGTGTCGTCGCCCACGCCGGCGGCGCTGGCCATGCCACCGAAGCCCAGGATGCCACCGACGCCGGTGAAGTCCAGGGTGATGTCACCGAAGCCGAAGAGCACACCAAACTTGGTGCCCGAGCTCGGCTGGATCGGGCCGCCGGGGCTGCGGAAGTCGCTCCAGCCACCCTCATCCACCGAAGCGTGGCTGACCGTACCGTCAATCACCGGAACGTCGCCGTTGAAAATCGAGGTGAGGAACGTGCGGGCACCGGGGGTGCCCTCATAGTCCTCAACCGCCTCGGGGGTGAACGAACCGGGCGAAACCTGGGCGGCGGCGACGCCGGCCAAGCCGAGAATACCAAACACAGCACTGATCTTGTTCATCTTGTCTCTCCTGAAATAGACGTGCACGAAACGAATCGGTGCCGGCACGTTGCTGCATGCCGACAGACTCGGTTATACCCCATGACGGGTATTGCGTATCCCGATCCGGGCGAAATAGGCCGCATCAAGCAGGATTTTCCAGGTTTTTTCCTTGACAAGCTAGATTATTGGGCGGGCTGCTGTTTCCCAAACGGCAGACCTTGCGCAGCTTCACAAGCGCCCGGCGAATCCGCTGGCGGCAGTTGGGCCCAGCATGAAATCGTTCAGGCGAGTGATCAGCCGAAGCTGCGGCCTGTTTCCAGATCCAGCAGCTTCCAGGGCAGGTTCTTCACCAGCCGCATGAGCACCGGCCAGGCCACGTCCTCATCGATGAGGGTGACCAGGCCCTGGGTTACCCGATCCAGGCCCATGGGCAGTTCGACGACCAGGCCCGGACCGTGCAGTACGACCGTGCCCGCCGAAGCGCTGCGCTCCGAGCCGTCTGGGGCGGTGTTGAAGTCGGCCAGCGCCTTCGAAACCTCGTCGATGGTGCCCAGCGGGGGCAGCCCCTCGTCGGCGGGATCAGAAGACACGATGACAATCTGACGCTTGGGCATATGTCGGAATACCCCTACTTACGGCCGGCCAGAAGCTCAGCAGCCGTTTCCATGAGCTGGCCCAGGGGCACAGGCTTGATGAGGTAGCCGTCTACGCCGAGAGACTGGGCGTACGCCTGGTGCCGCTTGCCGTCATTGGCGGTCACCATGATCACCAGCGGGCTGTCATCGTTGCCCTTGATCTTCTCGAGGGCCAAGAAGCCCGAGCGGGCGGGCAGCATCATGTCGAGCACAACCAAGTCGGGTTTTTCCTCGAGGGTCAGCTCGATGGCGCTGTTGCCGTCGCCGGCGGTGTGGGTGTTGGCACCCTCGGCCTTGAAGGCGGTTTCCATGGCCAGCCGAACATCACGGTCGTCATCGACGATGAGGATCGTGGCGTCCTGGAGTGCGGAGGTGTCGGTGGTTGTCACGAGAAAAGCCTCCAGTTGCGTGGGCACACCATAGGGACCCAGCCACCAGAGACTTTCGCTTGCGAAACCCGATGGGTTCCCCAGATTCGGGGTTCGCCCGGGTTAGTCCTCGTCGTCTGCGACGCCCTTGCCGAAGATCCAGCGGTCCAGCGAGAGCATGCCGGGGCCCGAGAACAGCAGGGATAGCCCGATCACAAGAAGGGAGAGCTGGTAGAGCATCCTTGTATAAGAAGAAATGTCCATTGGCTCGTACATGGGCAGGACCCAAAGCCAGGTGTTGCCGCTCTGGATCGCCGGGCCAATCTCGGTGAGCCACAGGGCCGAACCCATGACGACCGCGATCGATAGCCCCCCCAGACGGGTGAACAGGCCGATGAGCAGCAGCAGCCCGGCGATGAGCTCGGTCAGCGCCGCCGCCCAGGCGATCCGCTCGGGCCACGGCGGGTTGCCGATGGCTGCTGGCCACAGGGCCATGGGGCGCTGGGCCTCCAGCGTGCCGGCGTCGTCGTCGGCCAGCGTCGATGGCGGATTGGCCGATTTGTGCAGCAGCACGGCCAAGTTGTTCAGCTTACGGACACGCTGCGGCTGGGCCTCCTGGGCCACCAGCGTCACCGCGGGCTGGTCGATTGACGCTAGGTCCGGGTCTTCGAGGGGCCCGTCGGCCGGGTCGGGTTCGCCGATCGGGTCGCCCGCGGGGTCGATCGGCTCGTCTGCGGGCTCATCGATTGGGTCGGGTGCCGGCTCTTCGATGGGATCGGGCTCGTCGATTGGCTCGTCGATCGGGTCCCTGACGGGCTCATCGATGGGCGCCTGGTCCTCGGGCGTCTCGGCGGCCGGCTCGCCCAGAACGCCGGCGGCCACCAGTGCAGCGCGGTTTTCGGGCGTGACGTCCATGAAGCCGAAGATCTTGGCGTAGCCCGCCCAGATGAAGATGATCGCCAGCACCAGCCGCAGCAGCAGCGGGGGCACGCTCAGAGCCGTGCGCTGGCGGGCCGTCAGATGGACTTCTCGGGCCATGGTCTACCTCCTTGGGGCCTCGCCCAGCCGAATAGATGCGCGGCCGGTCGATGTCTATCGACGCTAGGGCGAACTCTCGATCAATAGCCCGCCCGGGGGGAAATGGGGCCAAGCCGTTCGTTTATTGGGAGAAGCCCCAGTGGCCTGTCATGCCGGACAGACGTGTGCCCGGGCGGACCGGTACGATCCGCCATGTCTCACGACGATGGCCCGCTCGACGACATGCCCGACACCGCGATCGCCAAGCGAGCCGCGGCCCGGCGTGGCGAGGTGCTCGAGCACGCCACCGAGTTCGGCCTGCCCGACGACGGCCCCAGCGAGGACGACCTGGACCGCTTCGGTGGCGTCACCCAGACCTGCTGGCGCTGCGGCACCGAGCTCTACGACGACGCGACCGTGTGCTGGCACTGCCAAGCCAGCGTGGGCCCGGGAGCCGGCCCGCGCAAGGGCACGCCCGTGTGGGCGATCGTGGGGGCTGTGGTGCTGGCGCTGGTGATCGCGGCGTGGGCGATTTTCTAGTCTCAGCTTGAGGAACCCGTCGACAAGGCATCCTCCGAGTTCATTGCGCGTTTCTTGCCGGGTGGTCATAGAACTCGGGGCGAGGGACGAACTTGCCGTGATCGACTTCGATGACCGTGATTTGAGGCAGCGGTTCACTCGTTGAGAACAGATCGCCGTGCCTGAACACTCGCGCATCGCTGATTCTGTTCCTGATGATCTCGACGCCCACACCATCAATCGCTGTTTGGCAGTGTGGGCACTGGGGCTCAAGCCACGGATCAAGATAGTTCTCATCGAGAAGCCACAAGTGTGGGATCTGTGGATCACCAATGTTAGCGGTTCTCATATGCATCACATAGCTAGGCAACGGGTCCCCATTGGCATCTATCAGCCAATGCAGATCGTCTCCTATCCGCAGTAGCCGGGGTTCGGACCAACGTCCCCACCGCGAGTGGATCTCATCACACACTGCCAAACTGCAATGCGGGCAGAGCCATCGATCCGACGAGAACCTGTTAAGTATCACTTTGAGGCTCGGGCGTGGCGCTTCGTATCGAGATCGTTACGCGTCGCTGCGATCCACGATCTTGTAGCTCTCGCGCTCGCCGCGGCCGCGGACGGGGTAGTCCTTGCGCAGGGGGTGGGCGGGGTAGGCCTCCCAGGTCAGGATGCGGCGCAGGTCGGGGTGGCCCTTGAAGCGGATGCCGTACATGTCGAACACCTCGCGCTCGGGCCATTCGGCGCCGGGCCAGATGTCGGTGACGCTATCGACCACCAGCGACGGATCTTCCTGGATGCCGTCGGTGGGCAGCGAGGGATCGACGTAGGTCTTGACCAGGAAGCGGTCCTCGGTCTGGGTGTTGATCATGTTGTAGACCACGCCGAAGCGGCCGGGCATGTCGGCGGGGTAGTTCAGGTAATCGGCGGCGGTGACGTCCGAGAGGAAGTCGTAGCCGCGATCGTTCTTGAGGAACGCCAGGACGGCGTGGGCGTCCTTGGGCTCGACGATGAGCGAACTGAGCCCGCGGAACTCGGTGCCGCTGAGCTTGGCGCCCGGGAAGGCGTCCTTGACGGCCTTGAAGTTAGGGTGGTCGAGCGTGGGCGTGCGGGGCTCGGTGGGCATGCTGGCTCCCTGCGGCTATCTAGGAATGAGCGGGCTGGGAGGGTAGGACGCCGGCCTGGCGGAGCATGTCGAGCTGCGCGGGGACATCCTCGTCGTACAGCGCGAGTGGTCGCTCGAACGGGCCGTGGTCTTTCAGGACGGCCAGCAGGTCGTGGTAGTCGATCGAGCCGCGGGTAAGCGGGGCGGGCACGAGGATGTCGTCGTGCTGGCCGTCGGCCTCGCCCAGGGCGGGCCGCTCGGCTCCGGTCAGCAGCACGGCGGCGACGCGTTCGTGGCGGGCCAGGGCCTCGAGGATGCGGGTGAGGTGGTCCCTCGCGTCGTCGGTCATGCCGGCGGTGAGCATGGCGGCGGGCTCGAGAAGGATGCCCAGGGCGGACGTCTCGAAGAGGCCCAGCACGCGGCGGATCGCCGGAGCGTCCGATATCACGTGCCGCACATGAGGCCGCAGCAGCAGCCGGGCGCCGGCGGCCTCAAACTTCGGCAGGATCTCGGCGAGCCTGGCTTCGAGGGTTTCCCAGCCTGAGGCGGTCCAGGTTCGTGGGTCGTGGTGGAAGACTCCAGATTCGGGGAGGGC
>JBITAF010000130.1:0-10337 GCA_044440025.1 Phycisphaerales bacterium JB060
CGTTGGTGGTGCTGCGGAGCTGGAGGTCGGTGGGGATGGGCGCCTCGGTGCGCGGCGTGGCCTTCTTGCGCGGGTCGATCTGCGCGAGCACGTAGAGCTCGTCGGTGCCCTCCTTCCTGGCGTTGATGCGGATCTGCTGGACCAGGAGCGAGCCGAAGCTCTGGAGCGCGTTCAGCGCTTCCTCCTGGGCGTCCACAAGGGCCTTGTATTCGTTCCAGCCCTCCTGCGCGGCCGTGTACTTATCGTTGGCATCGCTCAGAAGGGCGGTGAGCGTCGTGATGTCGCTGGTGCTGAGGAGGAGCTGCTCGGCGTTGTTCGACCAGGGGGTGATCCGCTGGTTGAAGAAGTCGAGCAGGCCCTGATTCGTTCGTCCGATCGTTCTCATCGGTGTGCTCCCTGCAAACCTGGGTTCGATGGGCCCCGCCACACCCGGCGACGCCCCATGGCCGGCAACCCCCACGCGGCGGCCGCCTGCCCTGTCATCGGTGTCCACGTCGCGACCCGCCACAACGTGGCAAGTGCCCGGTCGAAAATCGGTCCGGTTGTGCGGGCTGGGCGGTCTGGCGGGTGGCGATCGGCCCTGGGGGGGCGTGAGAGGGGGGCGCGGCCGGCGGGTGATGGGGGCGGGTGGCCCCGAGTGGACGGATCCGCCCCGCATCCTCTTGAGAGCCGGCGGCGTGAGCCCCCGGACCCCCCCACCACCAGCCCCCAGTTGTCAAGCAATCCTTGACAACTGCTAAGAGCGGCGTGGGCAAGGGGGCGGTAGCTGGCCAACTGTCAAGCGTTCCTTGACAGTTGCCCGGTCTCGGTCCGAGCCCCGAGCGCGAGCGAGGGGGTTACACCCCGTACACCTGCATCACCTCATCCCCATAATGGTTGATGACCTTCACGGCCACCTTGCCCGATTCGGGCTTGGGGAAGGGGCGGCTGACGGTCGAATAGACCAGGCTCCACGCGTCCTCGTCGATCTCGGCACGCATGGCCCGCTTGAGCTTGGCGTAGGGGTCGTCGGCCCCGGTGAAGTAGGCGTGGCGGACGAAGAAGCTCTCGCCGTTGTACTCGGTGTCCAGGAACCAGCACGCCACGTCATCGCGGGTGTCGTGCATCTCCTCGCCGGTTTCGGGGTCGACGGCCTTACCGCTGCGCACCTCGCCGGTGGTCGGATCGTACACGTCCACGCCGCGGACTTCGACCACGAGGAAGTCCGCGGGCTTGCCGGTGCGCGTGCCCATCTCGTCGGGCTTGGCGGGCCGAATCAACACGTCGGGCTCGCCGAAAACGGTGAACAGGTTGCCCGAGCCGGTCTTCTTGAGCAGCTCGCCCATGGCCAGGTCGGCGTTCATCCGCACGGGCAGCACGGTCATGTTGCCGTACTGCTTGGCCTCCTCGTTCACCGAGGCGTCGAAGGCGAAGCCGGCGATGAGCAGCACGTCGAAGCCGATGCCCTTGACGGCCTCCTTGGCGGCTTCCTTCACGAGCAAGGGCGACACCGTGCCGTGCTCGGGGCCGATGCACACGGCGACCCGCTTGGTGTCGCCGTCCTTGGTCGTGTACTCGCCGGCACCCTGGATCCACTCGCCGACATAGGTTTCCAGCGTGTCGAACTTGAGCCGCTCGTCCTTGTAGCTGTTCTGCACGCCGGCCTTGCGGAGGTTCTCGAGCACCATGCGGCCGAAGTCGTCGGGGCCCATGACCTTGCCACGCCAGACGCCACCATCACTGGTCTCGAAGCCCTCGGTACTGGCCTGCACCTTCTCGGCCGCGCTGATGGTCCGGTGGGGGTTGAGGCTCTCGACGGTGAAGGGGCCGGTGACGCGCACCCGCTTCTTGTCCTCGTAGGGGCGGTCGTAGAGCAGTTCCTGGTCGGCCCGGTTGGCGATGGACTCGTCGATCTCTTGCTGGCGGGCCCGGCGGCCCTGCCACCACTCGGCCAGCAGCTTGGCGGCCTCGCCGCCTTCGGTGATGTTCTGCTTGCCCAGGTCCTTCCACGCCTTGGCGCGGTCGGCGTCGTCCATGTCATCGGCGGGCAGGCGGGGCAGTTCCCACTCTTCCCACTTCTGCTTGGCCGCCTTGTTGATCTTCGCCCGCAGGGGTTCGAGCGTTTCCTGCCACCGCTCGTAGATGGCGTCGATTTCCTCGTTGTTGGCGATGGATTTCAACGTCACGTGCGGCACGCGCTCGTAGACGAAGCCCTTGCGGATGTCGGCCTTCTCTTCGGTCTTCGCGGGCTTCTCGTGCTTGAGGGTCTGCTTGATGTCCTTGTCGCCCATGGCGGTGGTGATCTGCGGCCACTGGTCGGCCAGGTGGTAGTAGGGGAAGCGGGCGGCCATGAGGCGCGTGCGTGCGAGGGTGAGGGCCACGCGGCTGGTGTCGGTGGTGATCCACCGCCGGCCCCACTGCTCGGCGACGTAGGCGGTCGTGCCCGAGCCGCAGGTCGGATCAAGCACGAGGTCGCCGGGGTCGGTGCACATGAGCATGCATCGCCCAATTACCTCGGTGGCTGACTGGACGACATATACCTTCGGGTCAGCGCGGCTTTGCACGCTGCCTGTATCAGCCCACAAATTCGTCAGGGCAAAAACCGAAAAATCATCGAGGAATCGGACATACCGCACCTTCTTCCCCGCTCGAACAACTCGATCACCGCGCGAGAGGCGTCGAAGCCCGTCAAGGCCAGTCTTCCAAAACCCTGGGAGTGGTGAGTATCTGCGTCCTTCAAACTCGAATGGATCGGAGCCCGGCGGCTTTTGTGAAGTGAGTTGGTCAACTGTGTACACCCGCGACGCTTCGGGAAGTAGCTCTGGAGTGGCACGTTCGGTGCGATGAAGGGGACGCCTTCGCCCGTCGCCCAACTGTAATGAGTCGTACTTTGTGGCGCCTTCCTCCCCGGGGCTTTTGAGCCGAAACAACTGACGGTACTTAACCCGGTCGATGTCCTTAGCGAACCAGAGAACATAGTCCATCACGCCGGCCAGCAGAAGTGAACTAGCAGACGAGGTCTTAGCCACTTGAATCTGGGCTACGAAGTTGCTTGACCCAAACACTTCATCAAGTAGGCTGCGAACCAGATGAAGGTTTTCGTCGCCGATCTGGACAAAGACTGATCCGGACTCTGTGAGTAGGCTGTGGATTCCCACCAATCGATCCCGCATGTAGGCGAGGTACGAATGGATTCCGTCGGACCACGTATCCCTAAACGCTTTCACTTGCTCGGGCTGCCGTGAGGCGGAGTCGGCGCTGCCGTCCTTCACGTCTTTTCGTCGCGTGCTCACCTGCCAGTTCGACCCAAACTTGATCCCATACGGCGGATCGAAGTACACCATCTGCACCCGGCCCTTGAGCCCCTCTTTCTCGGCCAGCGAGTTCATCACCAGCAGCGAGTCGCCCAGGATCAGGCGGTTGGACCACTTGCCGTCGTACTCGTAGAAGGCGATGCGCTTGTCGAACTCGTCGGGCAGGTCGTTGAAGTCGGCGAACAGGCCGCCGAAGTGCTCGTCGTCGTTTTCCGGCTCGCGGTCGGCGTCTTTGCGAAAATCCTCGATGATGGCCTGGGGGTGGATCTTCTCCTAGATGTAGATGGGCACCGCCGGCACTTCCAGCGGGCTCGCGTCCTGCTCGTCCTTGCCCCGCCAGACGAGCTGGGGGTCCAGGTCCGGGTTGCGCGGGTACAGCGTGACCTTGCGCCCATCCTCGCGCACAAAGTCGCGCAGCTCCTCGGTGGGGATGTTCTTGCGCCGCTCGTCGTGGCGAACGGAGGACACCTCGACCGGGCTGGCTTTCTTAGTGGTTTTCTTCTTGGTGGTCTTCTTGGCCATTCTACGTCTTTGGGTTCGCTTTGTTGGCAGTTTGGACAATCGCATCAAGTTTCTTGGCGATTTCCTCGGAGGCCAGATGATCGTCCTGAACGAGATGGGCCAGTTGGTAGTAACCAGATTTGCGCATCATATGCGGCATTTTCAGTTCCTTAAAATACTGATCGAACAGTGGATCCAAAAGCTCATCAGTCGCCTTCATGCGATGCCACCACTCGTCCTCACGATCGCGCATCGCGATAGGAGGGATACGATCATCAAGCAGACGCTGCATCAGTGTTACCCGACGGTCACGCATGAGCGTGCCAAACAGGCCCTCTTCGTCATCGCCATGTGCATAACGAATCAGCGTCTCCGGCTGACATACGTAGTTTTCAATCTCGCGACGCTCCCATTTGAGCATCGTAAAACGCTCAATATCGCGCCTTGGGCTGCCGCCACGATCAAAGACTGCAACTCCAACAAGATCTGGCTTCGCCTCTCGTACAGCATGAAAGTGTCTAAGCGATGCCTTCGCGCTGTTGGCGACGTAATGCACAAATGGACGATGCAGGTGTTCCAGGGCTGGATGACTCAGTCGCTCCGCAAACGCTCGTAGTATCGCCAAGTCGGTGGAGCCTTCAAGATACAACACCCAGCCCCGGAGTTCAGCTTGATAGTATTGATCAAACCCGACCTCCCGCAACGACTTAAGTACCTGAGAGCCCCGGTCGTCCATGCGATGGGGCGCGCCTACAAAGGCAATCACGATATCCCTGTCCGCGGCCTCGTTCAGCACTACCTCGCTATGGCTTGCGGCGATGATCTGCGAGCCTACTTCACGTGCCACCTTAGTGATAATGTGGTATGTCTGCCTCTGCCGAAGTATTTCAAGATGTGCATCGGGTTCATCGAGAAGCAGGATGCTACCTGGATTTGAGTAGAGATGTGCAAGCAGCAGTAGCGTCTGCTGCAGCCCGCGGCCTGCGCTGGAAATATCAAGGAGCATGTCGCGCTCCTCGTACTCCATTTCGATCTCACTGCGCGCATCTATGAGACGAGGCGGCTTCAGCCGGCACCCAAACACACGGTCAATTCGCTGTGTTATCTTCTTCCAGTTGTCCGGGCTTTCGTTGTGAATCTGAAGGCACAGATTTCGCAGAACCTGCGCCGTCTGTCCCTGACCGATCAGGAATGCTATCTCGCCCTGTTGCTTGACGAACTCGCGATCGGCAAGGCCGGACATGGGCGGCAGGAAAGCAACACGTGCATCTCCGATGTCATCGGATACTTCTGTGAATTCGGCGTCGGCCACACGGGCGGTTTCGAACCCTGGTTGCCGAACTGGCCGACAGTTGAGAGATTCGGGATTGCTGTAATCGAATTCGAATCCACAGGTCCACGACGCATCACTGGTTACGCCCTCAACAATGATCTCGATTCTTCGCTGTATCGTCCGTGACTTGTCGCCCTCTGCTACGGATTGGTGAGTCTTGAGCCCATGCCAGAGTAAGTTAGCCGTGGGAGTAGGCACAGCGAAAAGATCTCGACGGTTGATCGTTACGCCTGGCCGCTTGGTCGGTGAATCCTTTCCTCCCCGTTTAGATCTCCAAGCGCGAAGGCCGAGGTCCCACAGTGCGAGAGCTTGGAGGGCTGTAGTCTTTCCGGAGTTGTTCGGCCCAATGAGCACAACTGCCTGGCCAAGATCAAAGGTGGCCTCGTCAAGGCGCTTGAAATTACGGATGGCGATATTGGTCAACATGGTGTCTTCTCATCAGAACTAAGAACGGCCCGAACCGTATTCTGCAAATCCCACGGATCCGAAACCTCGACAAACGCCCACCGCCCCCAACGCCCCGCGTTGTTCACCGCCGGCACCCACAGCGTGCGGGCCGTCTCGGTCTTGGCGGCCTTGGCGGCGCCGATGGCGCCGTCCTTCTGGCCGCTGACCTCCAGCACTAGCATGAGTGGATCGTCTTTGCCGTGGCCGTCGTCGAGCTTCACGATGAAGTCGGGCGTGTACCGCTTGCTCTCGCCATTGAGCGAGTAGGGGATGGTAAAGCCCAGCCCCTGGTTCTTGGCGTAGGCCAGCACCTCGTCCATGCCCTCGAGGGCCTGGGCGGCCTTCTGCTCCCACGAGTCGGTGTCGCACACCACGTGGCTGATGTGGCTCTTGGCCTCGTCGGTCTCCCACGTCGGCCGGGTGGTGTCGAAGTCGACGTAGCGCGTGCTGCCGACCTCCTCGCCGCTTCGCGCGGGCAGGGCGACGAGCCGCTTCTCTCGCTCGTGGGTGCCATCGCTGGACACGATGGCCTTGTAGATCTTGTCGGCCGCTTTGTGCTGGCTGTCGGTGAAGCGGAGCATCTGTGGGAAGGCGCCGTCCTTGCAGGTGAGGCATTCGGCCACCCACCGCTTGCAGATGCCCAGCACCTCGGGGAATCGCCAGGGCTGCTGGTCGCCGCCGTGGTGGCCGACGTAATCCTCCAGCACGCGGCGGGCCAGCAGGAAGGTGATCTCGCCCATGCGCTTGGCCCGCAGCTCGTCGAGCGTGTGGAAGTCGCGCTCGCCCACGATTGGGGCCATCTCGACGTTCGTTGGCACGTCCTGGGACGACAGGGCGAGCTTGGACGAATCGTCGAAGCTCGCCCGCAGCGGGGCATCGGGCAGTTCGTAGCGATACCCCTCGATGCGGGGGAACGTCAGCTCCAGGTCGATGCGGTCCTCCATCGCCCGCACCCGCGTGGGGTGCGGCCCGGGCTTGGGGTCGCTCACCGCGCCGTTGGCGGGGATGAACGAGAACGGCACGCCGTAGACCTCGGCGTACTCGACCGGGAAGGCCTCGATGGTGATGCGCTCGCCCCCCACCTCGATCTCGTGCGGCTGCGTGGCGTAGCTCATGCGCCGCAGGCCGCGGCCGACCACCTGCTCGCACAGCAGTTGCGTGCCGAAGGCGCGCACGCCCAGGATGTGCGTCACGCTGTTGGCATCCCAGCCCTCGGTGAGCATCGAGACCGAGACCACGCACCGCACGTGCTCGCCCAGCCGTCCAGGCTTGCCCACGGTGTTGAGCACCTCGCGGAGCAAATCCTCGTCGGTGATCTTGGTCGGGTCGCTGCCGGGGTATTGCTGGGCGTACTCGTGCTTGAAGTCGTCGATCTCGCGGGCGGCGATCTTCTTGAAGTCGCTGGACATCGCCTCGCCCGCTTCGAGTTCCTGCGAATCGACGAGGATGGTGTTGGGCCGGTCGGCGAAGCGGTTGACGCCGTCGGGTCCGCGCTCGACGTTGTTGAACAGGTCGAGCCTCCCGGACGCGACGGCGGTCTGCACGTTGCCATCCTTGTCCTTGCCGATGGCCTTCTCGTAGCCCGCGACCCAGTCGTACACCATCTTCGACACGGTCGTGTTGTTGCACACGACGATGAACACCGGCGGCACGGGGATGGCGTTCTTCTCGCCCTGCGAAGCCTCCCAGCGTTCGTACCGCTGCTTGTAGTTGGCATAGAGCGATTCGAGGGCGCCCTCCAACGCAACGGGCAGCTTGGGCTCCTCGCCCCCTTCGGCCCGCGGCCGCTTCTTCATCCGCGGGTCTTCGCGCAGCTTCGGCCACAGCTCGCGGTACGTCGGTCCGCTGGCTTCCATCGAGTCATCGGCCACGGGCACGCGCGGGACCTTGACGATGCCGCTCTCGATGGCGTCCACCAGCGAGAAGTCGCTGACCACCCAGGGAAAGAGCGTGCCCTCGCTGTAGCCCGAGCCCTGGAGGAAGAAGGGCGTGGCCGACAGGTCGTACACCGCCTTGACGCCCAGCTTCTGCCGCACGGCGTCGATGCCGCCCAGCCACTGGTGGGCGGCCTTGTTGTTCGCCTCGGCCTCGGCCCGCTCCTCGCGGGTCATCTTGGCCTTCTTGGCCTCCTCGGCCTCGTCCACCCTGCGGCGGTAGCAGTGGTGCGCCTCGTCGTTGAGCACGACGATCTGCTTGCTCGTTCCGAGCTCGCGGCACACGCGGCGGACCATCTCGCCGGGGGTCTCCTTGAAGGCCACCGAGTCGGGGTCGCCGCCGCTGGCGAGGATCTTGGTCAGCCGGCTGGCCTTGACCTTCTCGCGCCTCTGGAACGAATGAAAGTTCGTAATGACGATGCGGGCCCGGTGCATCTCGTCGCGCAGGTCGGCGGGCACCAGGTCCAGGTGCTTGTAATAGTTCGCGTTGTCGCTGGGCAGCAGCACGCGCAGCCGGTCTCGGATGGTGATGCCCGGGGCCACGACCAGGAACGAGTCGGTGAAGCGGGCGTCCTGCGGGTTGGCCGCCTTGTTGAGCGTGTGCCAAGCGATGAGCATGGCCATCACCGCCGTCTTGCCCGAGCCGGTGGCCATCTTCATGGCCATGCGTAACAGCCCCGGGTTGGCCTCGGCCGCGGCCCCGTGCAGATCGTTCTCGATCCACTGGTGCCCGCTCTTGCGCGCGACCTCGGTGATGAAGACGATGGTTTCGAGCGCCTCGATCTGGCAGAAGAACAGGCGGCGGGCCCGCTCGGGGCTGCGCCAGTGCTCGAGCAGGCGCGCCGTCGTGCGGGTCGTGTCGGCGGTGTAGCGACCGTTGCGCCATTGCTCGACCGCCTTGCGGATCGAGTTCACCCGGACGTTGGGCTCGATGCGGTCGCCCGTCCAGTTGTCAAGGGTCATCTGGTCGGCGTCGCGCGAGCGGGCCCGGGCGATGGGCGTGAAGTAGCTGCTGTCGCGGCGGCCGTGCAGGATCTTATTCGTAATGCCGTGGTCGCCGAACTGGTAGTGGCGCTGGGGAACCTCGAACGGGCTGTTGATGATCGGATGCTCGATCACCACGCGCGGCGGCGGTGCCTCCATCTGTGGATCCGATTTCGGCTTCCGCTTGGCCACTGGACAAACCCCTATCCCGGTGCGGGGACAGGTTAGCCATACGGGGCGTCACAGGCGCTCCCTGCCCCCCGCGTCACCGCGGGGGCTCGTCAGAGTCGCCAACGGCGAAACCCTCCCCCGCCCCTCCGGGGCTCACCCGCAAAGCGGAAATCCCTTCCACGGGTTGCGCGGCGGACCGCTCCACCCGCGGCTACAGCCCGGCGCCCCGTTGGGGCGAGGAGGGCCCCCGTCTCACGACGGGGGTTCGTCGGAGGTCAGGGCGTGATGCCGAGCCCCAGCCCCGCAGAAGGCCTCGCGGTGACCCACGCGGCTCGGAAGGAGCGGACGATCGGGCCGGTTCGCGGTTCGCCG
This sequence comes from Phycisphaerales bacterium JB060, assembly GCA_044440025.1. Taxonomy (GTDB): domain Bacteria; phylum Planctomycetota; class Phycisphaerae; order Phycisphaerales; family UBA1924; genus JAHCJI01. Next base: position 9,036 of record JBITAF010000130.1, read on the forward strand.
AGCAGCCGGGCGTCCCAGGCGGTCCTGTCCGCCGGCTCACGCCGGCGGCTCGTCAGAAGGTCGCGGCGGGCCGCTCCACCCGCGGCGACAGCCCGGCGCCCCTTCGGGGCGGTCCGAGGAAGGGCCCGAGAACCCCGCGTTTCCGGCCGGCGGCGGCGGGCGCCGCCCAAGGTCCGACGATCCCGTTCGGTCACTTTTTGGGTTAGGGCCGCTCACGCCGCGCCAGCGGGGGTGCGGCCGAACATCGGCCGTATCGCAAGCGTGGCAGTTGAGAAATGTCACGGCGCATTTGAGAAATGCAGGCTGGCGGACGCCATCCGCACCATGGCGGACGCCGCCGGCACCGGGACGGACGCCACCCGCACCGGGGCGGGTCGCACCGGCCCCGGGACGGATGCCACCAGCACCGGGGCGGGTGGCTCCAGCACCACTGCGGGTAACGCACGCACCGGTGCGCGCGGCTCGGGCGCCAGTGCGGGCAACGCCAGCACCGGTGGGCGCGGCTCCGGCACCGGTGGGCGCGGCTCGCGCACCCGGGGCGGCCGGGGCGGGGTGGTCCGGGAATAAGGCCGGTGGGGCGTGCCGGGGTTGGTCCGCGTGCTCACGCGTTCGGTTGGGGTGTGGGCTCGGTCCGCAAACCGGGCCTTTCTATCGGCCCCGACCCTCATCACCCCCACCCCCGTCCAGCCAGCGGATGGTCAGGGCGTCGGCCTCGAGCGTGGGGGCGCCGGCCGGCCAGCTCGCCGCCGCGCCGCGCTCGCCGCGGATGCACAGGGTCGCCACGCCGCCGTCGACCGTGAACGCCCCGGGCAGCCAGGCGATGGGACGCGGCTCGGCGGGCTGCTTCTCGTCGGGTTGCTTCTGGCCGGGTTGGTTCTCGTCGGATTGCTTCTCGCCGGCCTTCTTCTCGCCGGCCGGGCCCTGCGCCAGCGCCGCGTCCAGCGTGGCCACGCCCAGGTCGGTCCACGGGCCTGCGGGGTGCTCGGCGGCCAGCAGCACGCACTCGGCCTGGTGGTCCAGGCCGGCCAGCAGCCAGCGGCCGCGGGGCGGCTCGGCCTCACCCGCGCCCTCACCCGCAACGCCCGCCAGCGGGACAAACGCCAGCGACTCGACGCGGGCCACGCCCTGGGGCAGGCCCGCCCGGGCCAGCACGGCGTAGCTGCGGTTGGCGTGCAGCAGCTCCAGCAGCCCGGTGTCGGTGGCCAGCAGCAGGGAACGCGGGCCGATGGCGATGGTGCGCGGCTCGGCCCCCACACCAGCCCCCCCGCCAGCACCACCCCCACCAGCACCCCCATCGCCACC
>JBITAF010000131.1:0-25886 GCA_044440025.1 Phycisphaerales bacterium JB060
GCCCATTGCCTGAAGCGGAACTCCCCGCGCCCGGCGCGGTCCACGATCTCGGACCCTGGGGCCCATGGACCCACCGGCCCACGCGCCGCCCGGCCGCACGAGCGCCCGCGCGGCGCGCTCGCGGACCGTCCGCATAGAGGAACCGCCCTGCGAGCCCGCCAGGGCCGATTCCTGGCGCGCAGCGCAAATCTGCAGGTGAACAGAACACTTCTGTTCACCTGCAGAAGTGTTCTGTTCATGGTCAGAACAGTTCTGTTCACCTGCAGAAGTGTTCTGTTCACGGCCAGAACTATTCTGTTCACCTGCAGAAGTGTTCTGTTCACGGCCAGAACTATTCTGTTCACGTGCAGAAGTGTTCTGTTCACGGCCAGAACAGTTCTGTTCGCGTGCAGAAGTGTCCTGTTCACGGCCAGAACTATTCTGTTCACGTGCAGAAGTGTTCTGTTCACGGCCAGAACAGTTCTGTTCGCGTGCAGAAGTCCGCCGCGGGCGGGCGACACACGGGGATTCTCGGACGCAGGGCAGGGGTGATCGGGCGTGTCGGGCGAGCGGGGCACGCATGGCGGGGTGCGCCTGGCGGGTAGCCCGGCGCACCCGACCTCCAAAACTGCCTGGCGGGGACCATCTGGGGGGCCAAACGGCTGGGACCACCCGGCGGTGGCCATCTGGCAGTTCGGGGAAGTGGGCGATACAGGACTTGAACCTGTGACCTCCTCGATGTCAACGAGGCGCGCTAGCCAGCTGCGCTAATCGCCCGGGTTGTGGCCGCGGCGGGCCCTTAAGGCCGCCGCAAGGTGGTGAGTATATCGGCCCGCAACCGCCGAGGCGACAGCCCGTACAATCTTCGGGCCGACCGCCCGCCGGGCCACGCCACCGCGGCGTCCGCCCGGCCCCACCCAGCGCGTCGGCCCGGTCCCGGGCCCCCCTCCCCCCACGCACCCCCCCACGCACCCCGCCCGGGCACAGGAGGCCACCCATGCGCCCCATGAATCCATTGCTGCTCGTTCTGATGAGCTCGTTGCCGGCTCTTGCCCACGCCCAGGACGCGCCCACCCCAGCCGCCCCGGCTCCCAGCACGCTGCCCAGCGTCGAGCCCCCGGCCGAGTTGGAGCGGCCCGAGGACGTCCAGGAGGCCCTGCGGGCCCACCACCTGCGCCGCGAGCAGCTCGAGGTCGAGCTTCGCCGCATCCGGCACACCTACTTCCGAAACCCGCGGGCGAAGGACCTGCGGGCCGCTGGCATCGAGAAGCTCAGGGCGTACAACGACCCGGCGATCTTCGAGTCGATGATCGAGATGTTCAGCCGCAGCGGCGACGACGTGATCGAGGCGATCATGGGCCACCTGGCCGAGCTCGATACGCCCGAGGCACTGGCGACCATCGCCTGGACGGCCGTGTTCGACACGCACCCGCGCCGGCGCTCGATGGCGACCGACGTGCTCGCCGACTCGCTCAAGAACCGCGAGGCCCCGCACACGGTCAAGAGCGTGGTCGCCGACGGCCTGCGCCGCAGCCACGACCCGCACGTGGCCAACGCCGCCGGCCTGGCCGCGACGCTGAAGATGGCCGATGCGATCCCCGCCATGATCGCCAGCCAGGTCGTCGGCCGCGGCACGGGCAGCGACGGCGGGGCGCTGGCCTACATCCTCGTCGGCCAGCAGCAGGCGTTCGTGAGCGACCTCGAGCCGGTCGTTGGTGATAGCGCCGTCGCGTTCGACCCCGAGCTGAGCGTCGTGACCGAGGGCGTCGTGCTCCGCGTGCTCGACTCGGTCGTGGTCACCTACCGCGTGGAGGTGCACCAGGCGCTGGTGCGTCTGACCAGCGACCTGAGCGGCACGGACACCAGCTACCTGGGCTGGGACGTGCCCAAGTGGCGGCGGTGGTACACCAAGGAGTTCCTGCCCCAGCACGGGCCGAAGTAGGCCCTCTTTACGAGCAGCCCGCCGAGAAGGCGCTCTGGAAGCACAGGAAGTCGAACAGGTCCAGCTCGCCGTTGCCGTCGCAATCGGCCTCGCGCAGCCCGGCGCTAAACAGCGACTGGAAGCACAGGAAGTCGAACAGGTTCAGCGCCCCGTTGCCATCGCAATCGGCCGGGCAAGTGACGGGAAGCTGGTACACCGCCAGGAACCGGTCGGCGTCCTGCGAGCGGACGGTCAGCAGCACCTGGCCCGCGTCGTTCTCCACGCGGTTGCCGCCCAGGTAGGGCCGCGCGGCGCCTTGGATGACGTTCACCCGCTCGATGCTCTCCTGCCGGCCCGTGCCCAGATCGAGCACGCCGCCGTAGCCCAGCAAGGGGCGGATCGGGCCGACCACGTTCTTGAAGTACAGGGCGGGAAACTTGTGGGTGAGCGTGAACGGCCCGATGTCGGCGCCCACCAGCAGGTCTCCGGTACGCAGCGGCAGCACCGGGCCGGTGTCCTTCACCCGCCAGTCGTCATACCCGGGAACGCGCTTGTTCTCCATCAGCAGCTCGGCCGTGCGGCCACCGGGCGAGCCGATCCACAGCCCCTCGTCCTCGAAGGTCTGGGGCCCGTCCAGCTTGCCGTCGAAGACCACCCCGCCGGTGCGTGTCATCGCCATCACGCGGAGGCTGACCAGCTCCGGCCCCCCCGGCGGCGTGCCGGTCGGCTTCTGGCCGCGGCCAATGACGCGAAGCCGCTCGCCGGCGGGGGTGTGAAGAATGATCACGTCGCCCTCGCCGTGCGGCCCAGTGAAGTCGTTGCGGAAGATCGCAAGGTACGCCGTCTCTCCCGCGGAGTTGGCCGCAACGTTCTCACGCGAATCGACGGCGCTGATGAAGGCCTCGGGGTCGGCGTCGGGGACGCTGTCGCCCACGCGGCCGAGCTCGATCAACTCGCCCGAGGGCGTGAACTCGAACAGCCCCTCGTCGGGCCACTCGCGTCGGCCGAGCACGACGATGTCGCTGCTGCGGACCTCCACCAGCACGCCGCCGTTCTCCCGGATCCTGGGCTCGTAGAGCTCGACAGCCGTCATTGGCCGCGTGCCCCCGATCTCTTCCTGGGTCATGAAGACGAGCTCGGGATCATCGCCGCGCCAGAGCGCGGTATCGAGCGAGGCCCCGTGCACGGGCGAGTCAATCCCACGCTGGTACAGGAGCGTCCCGGACTGATTACCCTGGATCTCGATGGTCGAACGTCCCGTGATGCCGTCGGGCAGCGGGAGATCGTCAGCGATGGACTCTCGAACGATGGCCCACTGGGATGCCACCGGGTCGTAGCTGAGCACGAGCGGGAGATCGTCGCCGATCGGGGCGTCGTATCCGATCCCGAACACGATCGATGGCAGGTTGTCGACGTAGATCTCTCCCACGCCCGTCACGATGCCCTTGCGACCGACCAGCGGCAGGATCGAATCGCCCTCCACGATGAGTGGCGTCGTGACACCGTCCGGCCCATTGATCCACACACCGGACTCCCCATCGCTGGTGAACGCCCGAAAGACGGCGGTGCCGTCGGCGAGCAACGCCGGCGTCTCGACCGAATCAAGCGTGCCGGTGGCTCCGGGCAGCGGCTGGCCGAACTCGGCAACCAGCCGCACCGTCTCTTGTGCACCGGCGATCGACGCCGAAGCGGCCATCGCCCACAACACTACGTTCGCGCGCATCGTGTGCTCTCCCTCGTGATCACCCACCACATCCGGCCGCGAAGAGCGACTGGAACGCAAGAAAATCGAACAACGTCAGGCTTCCGTCGCAATCCAGATCGGCCGCGTCGCGGCCAGTCGAGAAGGCGTCCTGGAAGGCCAGGAAATCGAACAACGTCAGGGCGCCGTCGCCATCCATGTCGGCGCGGCACCGTGCGGGCGCCTGGCGGCCGTAGACCACGTACGTCTGGTCGACCACGGTCGGGCTGGAGGGGTCGAAGACCTCCGAACCCATGAAGATGTCCGGGGCGCCATCCGCGTTGACGTCGGCCCCGAACCGGGCGGGGGTGCCGGCACGGTCGCCCGCGGTGATGCCGCGAATCTTGAAGCCCGCCCGGCCATCGAGTTGGCCCAGGTGCATGGTTTCTGGGAAGCACGCGCCGGCGGTCGTGTCGCGGCCGTAGACCACGTACGTCTCGCCGGCCTGGACCCGGCCGCCCGCGGTGGCCTCGGAAGCGCACACGACGATGTCGTCGATGCCATCGCCGTCGATGTCGCTGCCACCGCTCACCGCCTCGCCCGCCAGATCTCCGTCGGCGACGCCGAACATGCGGAACCCCTGCTGGCGGGTCAGGTCGAGCAGGTCCAGCTGCTCTGGGAAGGGCTCGGCCACGCCATCACGGCCGAAGATCACGTACGCCACGCCGGGGCGATCCGAGTAGCCCCGAGGCCCGTCGTTGCGAGCGCCGATCACGATATCGTCAAGCCCGTCGTTGTTCACGTCGCCGGCGGCCGCCCCCGAGCGGCCCATACCCGTGCGGGCCCCCTCGCCGATGATCTCGAAACCATCGGTGGGGTCGAGCGACTCGAGTTCCATCGAATCGGCGAAGGCCTGGCCGGCCGCCTCGCTCTTGCCGAAGATCACGTAGACCGCGCCCTGGTCATCGGGCGCGTAGGCCAGGCGTCGATCGACCCCCGGCGCGCCCACCAGCATGTCGCCTACCCCGTCGCCGTTCACGTCACCGGCGGTGGTGAGGAACGTGCCGGCGCGATCGTACTGGTCGTATCCGAGCAACTGGAAACCCTGGCCCGGCTCGATGTCGGCCAGATCGAAGCTCTGGGGGAAAGTCTCGCCCGCCGATGCGCGACGACCGAAGATCACGTACACGATCCCCGCGCTGCCGTATCGGCCCACGGCTTCGCCAGGGCGTCCGACGGCGATGTCGTCCACGCCGTCGCCGTTGATGTCACCCACGAACGCGGCCCCCCCGAGCCGATCGCCGACCTGGCCATCGATGCGAAAGCCCTGCGAGGGCCCCAACGTGTCGAGTGAGGAAACCGCTGAGAACGGCTCGACCGAATCATCGCGGCCATAAATCACGTAGATGCTTCCAGCATCACGTCGGCCATCGGGCTGAGCCCCGGACGCGCCGATGATAATGTCGTTGATCCCGTCGCCGTTGAGATCTCCGCCACCGGCCACCGACGCGGCACGGTCGTACGAGGACTCGCCATCTATGCGGAAGCCGTTCGAGCCATTCACCTGGAACAGCCCGAATGCCGAGCCGAAGGGGATCGGGTCGTCCGGCCCGCGTCCGAAGACGACGTAGGTGACGCCCACATGCGGGCTTCCGCCGACCGAGCGTGAGAGGCCGACAGCCAAGTCGTCGATGCCGTCGCCGTTGACGTCGCCCAGCACGGCTGTGCGGGGTGTCGCGCGTTCGCCGAAGGGGACGCCGCCCTCCATCACAAAGCCCAGCGAGCCGTCCCCACCCATGACAGGGCACACGTCGGCGAGCTCGAAGACCGGGGGGAAGGGTTCATGGAGTTGCCCCCACGCCGCCCCGCTGGCGCACAAAATCAACGCTGGAACTCTCAACATCACATCCTCCCATGCCGCCTATGCAACACCGATTATGGGCACCCCGTGTCGAAACCACTCTGGAAGCACAGGAAGTCGAACAGCGTCAGCGAGCCATCGCCGTCGCAGTCGGCCTTCATGTCTCCCTGATCGAACGCGCTCTGGAAACACAGAAAATCGAACAGCGTCAGCGAACCGTCCCCATCGCAGTCGGCGAAGCAGCCGCACGCGAGGTCTCGCTCGGCCAACCGGATGGCCTCCTTGCCCGACACGAGCTCGAAGTCGCCACCCACCCACAGCCGCTCGCCAGACTCGTCGGTCGCCATCGCCTCGACCACCGTGATGCCACCAGACGCCGTGGTAAAGTCGCCACCGACGTCTACCCAGCCCACACCGGGCGCATAGGCCGCAAGCGATCCGGCCACGCGGCCGCCGGCCACCGAAAAGAGCCCGCCCGCCAGCATCGCCTGGCGCCCCTCAAGGACAACGGGGAGCAACCCGATGACGTAGGGAAAACCGGAAGAATCGACCCCTTCACCCAGAGCCGACCACTCGGACTCACTCGAGAGCATCGCGATGCGCGAGGCGGGAATATCACCGACCTCATCGAACTGGCCGCCGGCAAAGAGCGTTGGTTCCCCGTCGATGTCCATGGAGGCGAGGGTATAGATGAGGCCATCGGCGCCACCGGCGACATCGTACCACCGCTCCCCGTCCCAGGCGGCCAGGTTGCGCACATCGACCCCGGCCAGCCCGCCCACGCGCTCGAACTGCCCGCCAACATACAAGCGCTCTCCCTGCGATGTCATGTGCGTGACGAGCGTGGTCACATCACCGTCGGCGCCGCGGCCGACGTTCTCCCAGTTTTCACCATCCCAGCGGGCCAGTCCGCTGACGGGCACCAGCCCGGCCCGCGTAAACTGCCCACCGACATACAGCGCCGGGCCACGACCATCGTCATACTCGGCCATCGTCCACACATATGGCATGAAGCCCGTTGGCCCAGGGATTCCTTCTGCTAATGACTGCCACGAGGCGCCATCCCACCGTGCGATGCCGCTGATCGGCTGTCCATCGACCTCGGTGAAACGGCCACACGCGTGCAACTGCGGGCCTTGGCCGCCATCGAACATGATCAGATCGAAGATCAGACCGTTGAACTCTCCCAATGCCTCCCACTGCCCATCGCGGCGCACGGCGATGGACGTGGCGTCGACGCCTGGCGCGGTGCCGAACTCGCCGGCGACATACACGACCGCTTGGTCGCCCACGCCGGTGACCAGCACGTCTCGCACCCAGGCATCGAAGCCGCCGGAGGCCGCCCGAATCTGCTGCCCGTCGTAGACCGCCAGCCGATCCGTATCGATCCCGGCGACTTCCTCGAAACGGCCGTACATCCACAACTCGGACTCACCACCCAACCCAAGCCCGCGACCGAACGTGATAACGCCTCGGTCGAGCGTCACCGGGAGCGATTGCCACTGGGTGCCATCCCAGTAGCAGGGACTCGTCGTGTCGCCGCCAGGAAGCCGCACGTAGCCACCAAAGTACAACCGTTCCTGGCCATCCTGGACATCGGCGTACATGAATCGGCCATCCTCAAACCCCGATCCGGTTGCCAGATCGCTCCAGCGGGTGCCGTCGAGTCGGTACACACGGATGTCGTTGCCAATCTCCACACTAACGTGCACACGATTCTGGAACACCTCGAGATCGACCACCTCGCCGGGCGCAGGTGGCAGTGGCGTCCAGGACGAACCGCTCCACATTGCCACGCCATCGGCCGGGAGCCCGCCGACCTGTGTGAACAGGCCACCGACAACCAGTTGGCCGTTCCAATCAACCATGTCGATAACCTGGCCGTTCACACCCACGCCGCTGCTACCCTGCAACGGCTCCCAGGATGTTCCTTTCCATCGCGCGATGTTACGTAACGGCTGGCCGTCCGAACGATCGAACAATCCGCCAGCGTACAACGTCGAAGGGCCGGAACCAACCACCTCGACCGAGTTTACCCGGCCGGAAACGTCGGCGAAGATAAGCCCCCCGCCCATTGCCGACCATTCCTGTCCGTCGAATGCCGCGATGTTTGCGACAGGGACCAGACCGATGAGATCGAAGTTGCCAGCCATGACAACCTGGGGTCGCCCGTCAACCTCGAACTGGACGGCATCTCGACCGATACCCTGACCACCAAAAACCGACGCCATGGGCTCGCCGGGAGTCCACTGCTGCCCATCCCACACGGCGTACCCGCGTCGGCTTGTTCCAGCAACCGAGAACTCCTGCCCGCATGCGAACAGCTTGGAACCGATGTCCAGATCAACCGAAAGGAAACGCCACACGGTCGCGTTGGGCCCCAGATCGGCCGATCTTGCAGCACTGGTCCATTGGCCACACTCGACCTGCCCTGCCGCACCAAACGCGCACACAAGGCTCGCAGCGGCCACCAGAAATCGCCTACCAATCACTTCCACCCTCCTTAGCAGCCGCCCGCAAACGCGGACTGGAACGCGAGGAAGTCGAACAAGGTCAGCTCGCCATCCCCATCAAAATCGGCCCGCGAATCCCCAAGATCGAATAGCGTTGTGAACGCGAGGAAATCAAACAGGTCTCGGCCACAGTTCTCGTCGAGGTCGACCCGGCAGTAGGTACCCAGGTACTCATATTCGGGCAGCGACCAGACCACACCAATGGACCGGTAGGCCTCGAAGACCTGACGATCACGGATCGTGCGAACCAACTCAGGGGGCTCGCGAAGCAACTGCCCCGTGCAAGCCCGCAGATCGGGCAGGGTCAACGTGCCACGGTGGCCAATGTAGCCGCTGAGGGTGGCGATCTGCGTGCCGGTCACAAGAAGCTTGTCACCGATGACACGAATCGTGGAGATGTCGCCCTCGCTCGAGGGGCGGCCCAACTCGAACATCGGATCGAACACCCAGCCATCGGTCGTGCGCTGGTATGCGGCAAGCTCGTAGCGCAGCGCGCCCTCGATGGCCATCGTGCGGCTGCTGTGCACGATCAGCCGGTCGTTCCAGACTTCAAGCGATGAGAACTGATCAATGTCCGGATCGAACGATGTGAGCCGGCCGCGATCCGCCTCGAACTCCATCATTCTCTGGCGGTGCGTGGCCGGATCGCCCGTCTCGTTGCGACCCGACACGATCACCGTGTCTCCCGCCGGGTCATAAGCCATCTCGCCGACCTGGGTCACCGTCGGGGGGGTGATCCAGCGTGGGATGCCTGTCCGCTCATCCAGCAACACCACGAAAGCGCCGATCAGGCCGTTTCCACGCGCCACGATTCCATGGGGCGTGCGGAGCATCTGCCGGTATGCTCTGGCGTCGATTGCCGGGTCGAAATCCAGCACGAGCCGCCCCGTTTGCGCATCAACCGCGATCAGGCCCTTGACTGGAATCCCATCGGCGGATTCGAAGTTCCCAGCAATAAGAACACGGCCGTCGCCCTCATCGCTGGCCATCAACTGTTCGATCTTCAGAGGCGAGCCACTCGGCCCCACAAGGTCCGGCGCAAAGGGCAGCACGCGCCCGGACACAAGATCGATCGCCGCGACACGGTTCCTTGGTTCGGGGTTCACGCCGACAAACCTGCCACCGACGGCCACGTGCTGGGCATCGGCAGCCACGGCGTACCGATCCTCATGCGGAGCGCCGACTGCCCAAGGCTGAAGATCGCCGGTCTCCCGTTCCAACAGTGCCACACCCAGGCGGGGCTGGCCGTCCACCATTTCCATCTCACCCTCGACCAGCACGTTGCCGCCGGCCAGAAGAACTTCGTGCACGTCGGCGGCTTCCGGTTGGTCGCGGCCGATGTCGGCGCGAAAAGGCAAGACCGACGCATCGTCAGCGCTCAGCAGCGCGACGCCCAGACGTGAGAACGTGCCGATCCGCTCGAACGAGCCTCCAACGTACACGCCCTCGTCACTTGCCCGCACGGCTCGCACAGCCGAGAAGTCAAGATCTTGTGGCCGCCAGATGAGCGGCGCCCCATCAGCGACCGACACAGCACCCACGAGATGGTCGTAGTACTCCGCCTGGATGCGAACGCCACGCCCCCGGTAATAGACCCGATCGCCGTGCACCGAGATCGCCGAGTACCTTCCAACCGCACCTACCTGCCAGTCATCCAAGGTCAGGGTGGCGGCATTGAAGCGCGCGAGCCCGCCGTGCGGCTGCCCCCCCGCGTTACCGAAAGCGCCTGCGGCATAGAGAACCCCGTCGGCGACTTCGAGGTCCAGCACGTCGTCGTCGATCCCAGGGCTCCACGGGATTACCGTACCCGCATCCAGATCCATCGCGATCAGGAACTGGCCTTCCACCGGGTCGGCATCCTCAAACCCGCCGGCAATAAACAGCGTGCGATCGAACAGGGCCATGTCATAGATTGATCGAGGATTCACGTGCAGCGAGAGGATTCGCAGAGTGCCATCGGCCTGCACATGGGCAACCGAAGAGCCCTCGGACGCATCGAAACCGTCGATATCGCCACCAATAATCCATCCACCCTGCCCATCGGAGATGACCACGTCTACCTGCCGGCTGACCACGTCATCGAATGGCACGATGTCGCCAGTAGCCTGTTGGCTGACGGCCAGCGCGCCAGTGTGCTGGCTCACAACCGAGAACGACCCGGCGATGTACAACGTATCGCCGTCTCGAGCCCACTCCTGAACCGCGTCATTGGGTATGTCCAGATCGAGCGCCTGCTGGCCCAACACCGCCGTCGCCATGGCCCCAAACGCGATACCCGCAAGACTTCCCAGAGTTCGCATCTCGTCTTCCTCCCGCTTTCCACGCGATCTTGTTAGCAGCCGGCCGAGAACAACGACTGAAACTCCAGAAAATCAAATATGCTCAGTTCCCCATCTCCATCGAGATCCGCGCTCAAATCACCCGCGACAAACAGGTTCTGGAACTCGATGAAGTCGAATATATTGAGCACGCCGTTACCATCCAGGTCGGCAAGACACGGCTCGCCAGCACGCGCAACATACCAGACATTGCGCCCCATCGGATCGGTCGCCGCCCCGACAAAGCTCAGACCGTCATCGCTCATGTTCTGCAAGGTCTTCAGAGACCAACCGGCCAGATCGATGCCGTGCTCGTCCTGAAGGTAGGCCTTCAACGGCCTGGCGCCGACACCCTCGTCCCACACCATCGAGACCGTGTCGTCAACAACGGCAAAGCCCGCCGCTCGGCGTCCGTCGTGGGACGCCCCCCAGAGGATCGTCAGCCGCGCACCGGGGAGCGTCTCGATTGATTCAAGCCCACCATCGCTCGACCATCGGAACGGATTTCGATCATCGCCCATGCTGCCGAAGGCGTAGCGCCCATCGTTGCTCAACGCCGTCGCCTCTGCATCCCGTTGGATGATCGTTGCGACACCGTCGGCATCCCACACGCCCGCGTACAACTTCGTATCGCCGGGAAAGGTGGCAAATCCCGCCATGGTGGCGCCATCCGAGGAGATCGCGTATGGCTGCCCGCAGTCGGCCAGCGTCACCACCTCACCGGAGCGCGAATATCGGATCGCATCACCACTCGTCGGCTCGCCTGCGATCTGTTGCCCGTCATCGCTGATTGCCCACACCGTCGACCGACCGGGCAGGACAGGGACCGTGTCGTTCAGGTTGATGTAACCCTCGGCCTCGGTCCAGAGAAATGCCCCGTCGAAGATGCCGATCGACCCAACGATCGCCGACCCATCGGCGCTGATGTCTCGCGGCCATCCGATGCCGATAACCTCGCGCTCGCCCGTGACCGTGTCGAGCCGGAACGCCCCAGGCTGGCTGGCGTTGCCCAGACCAGTCACATACCGACCATCTGCCGAAACAGCCGCCAGCGAGGTAACGTTCTCGACAACGATGAACTCCTGTGCCACCGCGCCAGCAGACACACCAAGCACAGCGCCGCCGATCAGCGCGATCCGATACCTATCCAGTTTCACAGAGTTTTCCCCTTAGAGATACCCAGTCGAACGCTAGAGTGATCGTTGGCCAATAGTGGCCACAAAAGCTAGCTGGATGGGCACAATAACAGCTTCTGCCGCCGAATGCAGGCACACCCTTCCAAACGTATACGGGTTGCGCGATCAGAAGTTTCGGAGTCGTACGACACTTTCAGGTAGTTTTTGCCGCGTCCGGCATGCGTTAGCTGCTTACTGAACCAACCCCTTGGTCAGCCGCATGAACGCCGTCTCAAGATTCACCGCCTCTTCGGTGAAGCTGACAAGCCTGAAACCGCTGTTGATCAGGATGCTGGGCACGTCGGCGATGGCGACCGAGCCCTGCTGGTCGAGCGTCACGTGGACCTCAACGCCGTCGTCGCCATCGACCAGATCAACCTTCTTCACGCCCGGGAGCTTCTTGAGCACCTCGGCGGCCTCGGGCGAACGCTCGACAACCCGAAGATGCAGCACCTGGCCCACGCGGGCGCGGCCCAGGGCCTCTCGCACCGTGCCCGTGTACAGCAGTTTGCCCTGCTCGATGATGCCCACAACGTTGCACAACTCGGCCAACTCGTGCAGAATGTGGCTGGAGATCAGGATGGTCTTACCCATCCGCTTGAGTTCCTTGAGCAACTCGCGAATCTCAATGCGGGCACGCGGATCAAGGCCACTGGCCGGCTCGTCCATCAGCAGCACCTGCGGATCGTGCAGCAGCACACGCGCCACGCTCAATCGCTGCTGCATGCCGCGGCTCAGGCTATTGACTTCGGCGGCCGCCTTGTAGGTCAGGTCCGTCAACTCGAGCACATCGTTGACCACCGTCTTGCGCTGCTTGCCATGGATGTCGTACGCCGCGGCGAAGAACTCCAGGTACTCGGTCACCACCATGTCCTCGTAGGCCCCCATGAAGTCGGGCACGTAACCGATGAGCGGGCGGATCAACCGATTCTGGTAGCCGATGGTGTGGCCGGCGACCTGGGCCTGCCCGCTGGAAGGCTTGAGCAGCGTGGCAAGGATCTTGATGGTCGTGGTCTTGCCCGCGCCGTTGGGGCCAATGAACCCGAAGCAGTCGCCCTGCTCGATGGCCAGGTTCAGGTTGTCCAGGGCCACCAGATCCCCATAGCGCTTGGTCAGATTGATGGTCTCGATGATTGGCACGGTGTAACCCTCTCGCGGTGTGCGATGACTCAGAAGTCCGGTTGTTCCTCGTCAGGCTCGCCGCCAGCCGACGAGGCGATGATGTCTGGTGCCGAGGTATCCAGCGGATACACCCAACGCACGAACGTTCGGCCCCGCAGGTTGGGATCGCGGCCGTCGATGCTCATGGGCGTGGGGCACGGCGCCCCCGGCTCGGCGCGGCCGATGCCCATGTGCCCGAGCACGATAATGCAGGGGCGTGTCATCCAGACGCCCAGGTCCATGCCGTGCATCACACGTCGCGTGGCGACCGAATAGTCGCCCGACGAGGTCATACCCGGCGCGGGCGGGGGCCCCGCCTGGCTGATGAGGCTTGCGATCACCAGTTGCTCGCTCACGCTGGCAGCGTCGCCGGGCATCTCGACAACCGTGCCGAAGCCACTCATTGACGTCGTGGCCCGGCTGTCAACGAACTCTCGCAGGGAGACGTCATCGGACCCCGAGCGACGCGTCTCGGCGGCCAGATCAAGCGTTTCCCCCGGGCGCCACGCATCGGTCCGTCGGAAAGCCGACGCGTTCATGATCGGTCGATTGGGGCTGACGCCAGGCTGCACGTCGTACATGCCGTGGTTCACGATGATGACCACGTCGTACAGATTCCCGGGCAGATCGTGCACCAGCCGGCCCGACGCGTCGCTTGTGAGCTCGGCGGCCGGCAGACCGGCGGGCCTGGGCGTGGCCTCCAGCACGCCGATGTGGGCCTGATCGCCGACCGGCATGGGCATGGCCCACCGCGCCGCGCCGACCCATTCCACGCTGAGCTCCTTCATGGTCGAACGCACCGGGAAGGTCATCGCGCCGGGCCGCGCCGCCAGCACTCGGTACCCGCGGTTGTCCGGAAAGCTGCCCAGCCCCGCGTTGAGCTCGGGGGTCATCCACGGGCTGACGGTGGCGATAACCGGATCGTCCCCCTGGTCTCCCACCCCCACGGTCGCCTGGCCGTACCAGGGCACGATAAGCCCCGCCCACGTGCGCGTGCGCTGCACGTTCTGGCCGTAGACATGATCGAGAATGGTCAGGTGAGCGCCGCGCACGCTGACCGGGCTGAGCAAGACCGCCCCGCCCCACGCGATGCCGGTGAATACCGCCGTCACGCCAACGAACGCCAGCCAGGCGTGCTGCGCCCGGCCGGTCTTCTTCAGCACCGCGAACCCCACCGGCCCAGCCACCAACCAATAGGCGATGAAGACGACGAACCCCAGCAGCACGCCCGCCGCGGGGCTGCCAGTCTGCGCGATGGCCGCATCGACGCTGTGGTCGTACACGCGGACCCTTCGCCCGGGCGCCGAGACACGCGCGACCCCGCCGGCCAGACCGCGCAGGTTCCAGGGCCGCATGTCGCCACGCCGGCCTAGTACGCGATGCCAGAAGCTCCCCGCCGAGGGCGCCCCGACACGCGCCAGCGAATCGTCACCCACATCGATGCCCACCAGCGTGACGTGGCCCAGCCCCGCCCGCCGGCGCACCACGATCGCACGATCCTGCGGATCGCGCAGAATCACGTCCGCCTGGCCAGCCAAGGCATCTTCGCGCGGCGTAAATGTGTGAGCCACCACCGTCGCGGGTAGAACCACATCGTCGCGCACGGTCAGTAGCGGGCGGATCGGCCCAGTCGGGTAGGTCGCCTCACGCGTGGCCGTCACACGGGGCATGATGTCCCAGAGCGGGTTGTTCAGTTCTCCCGAGAGCCACGTGCCGCCCACCTGCGGTATGACGACCACCAGGTGTCCACCCTGGCGCACCCATCGCCGCAGCGTGTCCGCCCGCTCGGCGCCCAGCGTCACCGGCTCACCCTGCGTCCATACAAACACGTCGTACGGGCTCAGCCCGGGGTAGGCGTCGGGCATCGTCGATGGGACCAACCTCGTGGATACCACCGTTGGCTCGTGCGCGCGGGTGTCGTACGCCTCGCTTGTCCCCTCGCTGTAGCTCGTTAGGCCCGCCGTCCTGGAGCCGATCACCCCGATCAGCCCCGCGGTCGCCGGCGCCACCCCCGTGGGCGAGAGGTACGCCTCGCCCACCAGCCGGCCGGCTCGCGGCAGCCCCGCGTCAGTCTGCTCAGCCTCGTACACGCGTGCCAGCAGGCGGTCCCCAGACACGAACCGGAATGGCAGTCGCAAGTACGTCCAGATCTCCTGCCGCTGACCCGGGTTCGACGCCAACCCACGCTCGTACAGCGTCGTATCACCGTCGGCGTCTTTCACCTCGAGGCGGATCAGCAGCTCACGCTGGCGAACACCCCGATCGGTGATCACCAGCCGAAGACCCGCCCAGGAGCCCGGCCGGACGACATCGCCCAGACCGAACTCGACCGCCTGGATGGCCACCTCGCCCTGGGCCACACCCAGCGAGGCCATCGGGTCGCTCGGATCGTCCTGGGCCGCAACGGGGAGCGCCAGAATCCCCAGCACCACCAGAAAAACGCTCAAGACCCGCCCCACAACACCCGATGCGAGAGACATGATGCTCGGACAAGAAGCCTGGATGCTGGTGGTTGCCATTTCAGCCCTCGGCATCGGCGGGATGCTGCTGACCATGGCCGCCGCCATCCGACGCGGCGTGGCTGTCGCCGATCTGGAAGTCCGTGTGAAACAGCTCCGTGCCGAACAAAGGCAGCGGATGATCGAACGCGGACTCATCGAGCCCGACGAGGGCGACATCGCCGAGGCCGAGGTCATCGAGGCCATCCCCGTCGACGACGATGAACCGGAGGCCGAACGCATGGCGGCCTGACTCACGCCCCGCTACCCCGCAGCAGATCGATCAGCACCGCGTGTGACCGAGCCCCCATGCGGAAGCACGGCAACTCAAACTTCTCGTTGGGTGAGTGCACGCGATCGTCATCAAGCCCGAACCCCATAAACACGGTGTCCAGGCCCAGGCTGTCCTTGAGCATGCCCGCCACAGGGATCGAGCCGCCCGTCTTGATGAGCGCGACCTCCATGCCGGTCGACTTCTCCATCGCCTCGCGAGCCTTGGCCAGCCACTTCGAGGTCGGATCCACGCTCGACGGGTGCCCGCCGTGCATGTCCTCCAGTTCCCATCGGCAGCCCGGCGGGGTGCGCGCTTCGAGCCATGCGAAGAACTTCTTCACGATGTCGTCGGGGTCCTGGTCGGCCACCAGCCGGAAGCTCACCTTGGCCGTCGCGTACGCGGGGATCACCGTCTTGGCGCCCGCCCCGGTGTAGCCGCCCCACATGCCGTTGATCTCGGCCGTGGGCCTGGCCCACTCGCGCTCGATGCTGGTGAACCCCGACTCACCGATGTCGGCCTCGGGCGACAGCCCGATGTGGCTGAGCATGTCGGGGATGTCGATATTCAGCGCCGCCCACTGGGCCCGCTCCTCGTCGGTCGCCTCGATGACGTTGTCGTAGAACCCGTCGATCGTGATGTGGCGATCCTGATCCCACATCTGAGCGAGCACCTTGGTCAGCTCGTTCAGCGGGTTGGGCATGCGCCCGCCCCAGAAGCCGCTGTGCACGTCCTTGTCGGGCCCGTGGAGCCGGATCTGCGTGTACGCCAGGCCGCGCACGCCGTAGGTGATGGCCGGCCTGGTGCGCGAGATCATGCCCGTGTCGCTGATGAGGCAGAAGTCGCAGTCCTTGAGCTCGCCTTCGTAGTCCTTGAGGAACTTCGCCAGGTTCTCCGAGCCCGACTCCTCCTCACCCTCGAGCAGCACAGTGATGCGCAGCCCGCCGGCCGCTTCGCCGCCCTCTTCCTTCCAGGCCCGCAGGGCCTCGAGGAACATGGCCACCTGCCCCTTGTCGTCGCTGGCCCCGCGCGCCACGACGTGGTCGGCAGACACCTTGGCATCGGCCTTCTTCACGACCGGCTCGAACGGTCCGCTCTCCCATAGCTCCAGCGGGTCGGGCGGCTGCACGTCGTAGTGGCCATAAAAGAGCACATGGGGCCCGGTGCTGCTATCGGCGTTGGGCGTCTTGGCCAGCACGCAGGGGTGCCCCGGCTCGTCCCTGGTCCCCGTCGGCAGCACGCGGGCGGTCAGGCCGGCCTCTGCCAGCCGGTCGGCCGCCCACTGGGCCGCCTCCTGGCACTGGGCCTTGTACGCCGGGTCGGCGCTGATGCTGGCGATGCGCAGCCAGTCACACAGCCGCTCGATGGCCTGTGGTTCGGTTTGGTCGAGATTCTGGAGGACCTTGTCGATCATGCGTGCTCCCTACGCGGCTTCTTACGCCGCCGAAGGGGCATCGTTGCAGCCTCGACCCCGGAGTTCTTGAGAGCCGCCCGAATCAGCCCCCGGCTTCCTGGCGATCCAGGGCCTCGAGCATCATCTCAATCGGCGGCTGGGGGTTCCGCCCCACCACCGCACGGCCGCAGTCCGGACAGGTCACCCGCTGGCCATCGGGCACGTACACCCAGGTGGGGTCCATCTTGGCCTTGCCGTCGCGGGTCCAGTGGCAGGCCTCGGCGGGCATGAGGGTCATGGTCCCGATCTTGGGGTTTTCCAGGGGATAGGCCACACCCTCGGGGATGCGGTAGTCCTCGAACACCTCGCCGGTCTGGGTATCGATGAGCGTGTGCTCTTTGCTCCAGGCCTCCAGCGAGCCCGCCTCACTCTGAAGGATCCGGGCCCCCAGCACGGCCGCCCCAATGAGGCAGCCCAAGATCACCACAGCCAGGATGGCGTTCTTGGGGGGCAGGTTGCCCGCCGATCCGCCACCACCGCCTCGAGACTTGCCCTTGGGCTTACGCTGGCGATCGAAGTCGTC
Organism: Phycisphaerales bacterium JB060; assembly: GCA_044440025.1. Lineage (GTDB taxonomy): Bacteria > Planctomycetota > Phycisphaerae > Phycisphaerales > UBA1924 > JAHCJI01. The sequence goes on from JBITAF010000131.1 coordinate 17,355, forward strand.
GATCAGGTTTCCAAGGCTGTCTTGTTGTCCCTGGTTCATCACTGCTCCGCTGGCCTGTCATCGGGGCCGGTCAGGGCACAATGTAGGGCTCAGATGCGGAGATGTTCAGCGCCTTCTCCGGCCAAGTCTTCAGCGTGTGACGCCAGAAGAAGCCCGGGTCCCTCAGCTTGGTCCCGCTGGGGAACCAGTAGTCCGGGTTGGTGGCGTCGCCATCGGTCATGAGTTCGACATGCCCATCGAAGAATGCCAGATGCCCAAGCACCTGCGTGGCGGCAACCTGACTGGGGTCGGTCTGCGTGCCGTGACGGAAGGCCATGCGGCGCATGTCGGGGAACTTACGAGGATCCGAGACGTGCAACCTGCGGCCATTCTCGCCCGGTGCAACCGTCCGATCCAGTTCTTTGCTCTCGCGCCAGACGGCCCCAACACCCCCGAATGCCCCGCCATACCAACCACCGCTTCCGCCCCGCACGCCGATCTCGTGGTCGTAATCGGGACGGACATCCCGGTAGGCGTAGCGATGTCCCTCGAATACGGCGACCTTCTCATACATCGTGCCCACGTTGAAAATGTAAGGCTTGTAGTTGCCGCGATCCTGATCGAACCGCTCGCCAGTGCCGCCCTGATCTTCATCCCGCGTCGAGGATGTGAACTGCGTGCTCATGTTGTACCCAATCATCCGTCCGGTTGTCCAGAATGGCGTCTCGCGCGGGTACGGCGCGGCCTGGAACCGGTTCGCAGGGCAGATGTACTCGTCCACGCTCTCGCGATACCAGTTGAAGCGGGCCGAGCGGAAGGTTTCGCTCTCGCGCGTTCGGCCCTCGATGCGCACACGCTCGCCTGGCCCCTCGCGCCCGTTCAGTGACGCAAGCGGACCCATCCAGTCCCACGTCTGCATAGCGATGCCGTTGTAGACGTCGAAGCTGGCGTCGTAGCCGCTCGTGTCGGGGCTGCCGACGATCATGTCCTTGTATTCGTTGGCGTAGACGTTGATGCTCTGGGTGATCGAGCGCAGATTGCTCGCGCCCTTGACCTGTCGCGCGACGCCGCGGGCCTGGCCCAGCGCCGGCAGCAGGATGCCGATGAGCAGCGCGATGATGGCGATGACCACCAGCAGCTCGATCAGTGTGAAGCCCAGTCGTCCGCCTTGCCTTCGAAGCATGCCGCAATCCCTCCGGATATGGGTCAGGTGGCTACGACACGAGTCTAGCTCTGCCCCGCAGGCCGTTTGGCCTCTGGTCCGGGTGCGATCGGCATGTTTGAGCTGCTTTAGCGCCCCCTTAATAACGATGGCTGTCGCGTGCTGTCGCTTGGGGTTCCGATTTCCAGCAATGCAGCAGCCGCAGCCCCGCGACCGCTGCGCACGGCGCCCTCCATCGTCGCCGGCCAGCCCGTGGCCGTGGCGTCGCCAGCCAGAAAGCAGCCCTGATCGGCCAGCCTGCCCGCGCCAGGGCGGCGGGCCTGGTAACCCGGGGTAGCCGCAAAGGTCGCCCGCCGCTCGAGCACCGGGCGTGCCCACTCCACGCTCGCGTCAGCAGCCTTAGGCAGGTACGTGGCGACCTCTTCGATCACACGCTTCTTTATTTCTTCCTCACCCAGACCCACCCACGCCTCAGCGGCACTCACCACGGCGTGCACCAAGCGCGGGTCGCCGTGCCTGGCGAATACCCACTGCACTCCGCCCTCGACGAGCACCGCGTGCGGCACGTCTAGCACGGGCCGGTCGTAGCGGATATGGACGCCCAGGATGGGACTGAAGGTCACCCCGGGGTAGGGCGGGTCGCCCTCCACGGTGACCAGACGGTTGGCCGCCGACGGATCGAGCGCGCACACCACGGCCTGGCCGTCGAATATGCGTCCATCGGCGCAGGTGACGCGCCCCGGCTCGATGCCGCCGACGCGCGCTCCCAGGTGGACTTCTCCGCCCACTTCTTGCAGAATGTGTGGTACGGGCTCGTACAACTCACCGAGTGGGCCAACGGGCACACCGATGCGCGCCGCCGATGCGCCGCCCAGCATCGCACCCTGCACCACGTGCAGCCCGATCTGAGCGCTGACTCGATCGAGCGCCAGGTTGCAGGCACTGATAATCAATGGCTCCCAGAATCGTCGGATCGCCCGTTCTGTGGGCTGGGTCTGGGCGAGCCACTGGGCGAAGGTCGTACCGGCGAGCGCTCCACGGTCGGCACGCGCCGCCGCGCGCGCCGCACGGGCAATGCTTGCCTTGTCCTGCATGCCCAGGAACCGCGCGAGCAGCAGCGAGGGCCCGAACGCCATCGGGCCGGGCAGCGAGAGCGCCGAGATGGTGCTGCGCCGGCCGCCGGGCTCGATCCAGGTCTGTCGCGAGTTCCACGCCAGCGTGCCCGCCACGCCCAGCCGCTCGAGGAAGCGAACATAGACCCGGCACACGCCCATGGTGACGTGCTGGCAGTTGTCAAGGACCTCTCCGGTGCGCACGTCCTCGAAGGAGCCCGCCCGGCCCCCGAGCCGCTTGCGAGCCTCGAGCAGCGTGACGGCCACGCCGTGGTCGGCCAGCATCACCCCCGCGGCGATGCCCGCCAGCCCGCCGCCCACCACGATCACCCGAGGCTCCATCGGTTACGCTAGCCGCCCGGCCGCCAGCACACGCCGGCCAATGGCGCCCGCGGCGATTCCAAGCTTCGCACCCCCGCCCAACGAGGCGTTGGCGCCCGCCTGACCGCTCCGCCGGGCGACCAATCTGTACGCACGCGTCATGGCCCACAGGGCCGGCCCGGCGTCGCGGCGGACCATCGCGTCCAGGGAAGACGAGCCCTCCAGCAGGTCTATCGCCTCACGTAGCAGGTCGGCCCGGACGGCGGGGTCCGTTGCACCGGCGTTGAGGTGACGCAGTCGCTCGGCGGGTACGTAGCGGCGGCCGGCGCGCGCGTCCTCTTCGAGGTCGCGCGCGATGTTGATGAGTTGGAACGCCCGGCCTCGAAGGCCGGCGAGGTGGTAGCCTCGGTCGGCATCGGCGCCGCTGCGAAAGCCCCAGATCGCCACGCAGCACCGCCCGACGTTGCCCGCCACGCGGTCGCAGTACTGCTCCAGGTCCTGGTGGGTCTCCAGCGCCACCGGCCCGAGGTCGGTCCGCATGCCAGCCAGGAACGACTCGAACCAGCCTTGCTCGAGACCGTGCGCGGCAACGGTGCTCGCAAAGGCGGGCCAGATCGAGCCGGACGCCTGGCCGGCGAAGGCCCGGGCGGTCAGCGACCCCATGCGGTCGAGCACCACGCCGCGATCCCCCGCCGGCGCATCGGCATCGGCCGCGTCGTCGGCCAGCCGCATCCAGGCGTAGATGGCGTGCATCGCGTCGCGGCAGCGTGCGGGCGTCAGGCGGATGCCCACGCCGAAGCTCGAACCCGCCCGGGCGGTGATGCGCCGGCAGCACTCCAGTGATTCGGCAAGATCGCCCCCGCCACGCTCGATCAGCGATTCGGTGCGGGCGAGCTGGCTTTGGGATTGCCCCATGGCGGTGAATATAGCGATGCCACGCCGCGCATCGCGATGATGGCCCGGCCGCCCGGCCCGATTCGTGGCCGCTTCCATAGGGTAATACACCCTTCCCGTTCGATCTGACGCAGGGTTGCCCGCCCGCCCATCGCCATCATCCCGATCAGCGATCCGAGCCTTCCCCCGACAAGCGAGGGAAGATCCTCGCCCGCCTCGTACAGCGTTCTGGTGCGTTCCACGAGCCGCCGCACGCTCCGGATGTACCGCGTTCGCGCGCCCGGGTCGTCCGGCGTATCGATCCACGCCCGCAGCTCCGCGGCGCCAAAGCCCGCCTCCTCGACGGGCAGGTACACCCGATCACGCTCCAGCAGGTCCCGGCGGGCATCTTGGAGGTGGTTGGTGATCTGCAAGGCGGTGCAGACGGCGTCGCTCATGCGCCACGCCCGCGCGCTGGCGGGATCCTCCTCGGGCGGACGCAGGCCGGCCATCATGAGCACGATCCGCCCCACGGGGTTGGCGCTCAGCTCGCAGTAGCCCAGGAGCTGGTCCCAGGTCTCATAGCGGGTGACGCGCTGGTCCATCTCGAAGGCCGAAAGCAGCTTGCCGAACTCCTCGGTGCCAAGGCCGTGCCGCTCGATGGTCGGCCGCAGCGCCACCAGCACGGGGTGCCGCGGCTGGCGGGCCTCCAGCTCGTCACCGAACCACCCCAGCAGCTCGAGCGCCCGGGCCCGCACGGCCCGGGGCTCGGGGTCCTCCCCCAGGGCGGGGTCCGGCTCGTCGCCCAGGTCGTCGGCCCACCGGCAGAAGGTGTACACCGCGGCGAAGTCCTCGACCAGCGCCCGCGGCAGCAGGCGGCCGAGCACCACGAAGTTCTCGCTGGCCCGGCGGGCGAAGGCCGACGCGTAGGCGCGGGCTTCCTGCTGGCCCACCGATAGACCACCGGGCCCGAAGTCCGCGAGCATCTCCATGGGCGTGCGTGTGGGGTCCAGGGCCGTCATGGCGAACCAACCGTACGCCGCGAACCTAGTGTTCCCCGTGCGGCTGATCCTTCCCAACCCCCGAGGCTTCTGCGCGGGCGTGAGCATGGCCATCGACGTGGTCGACCAGGTGCTGGACCTGTGCCCGGGCGAGCCGGTGTACGTCTACCACGACATCGTCCACAACACCCACGTGGTCGACCGCTTCAAGTCCCGCGGCGTCGAGTTCGTCGAGGACGTGGACCTGGTGCCAGAGGGCGCCATCGTGGTCTTCAGCGCCCACGGCATCCCCCCCCCGGTGCGCGAGCGCGCCAGGGACCGCGGCCTGCGCATCATCGACGCCACCTGCCCCCTGGTCACCAAGGTCCACAACGAGGCCATCCGCTACGCCCGCCTGGGCTACCAGATCCTGCTCGTGGGCCACAAGGACCACCAGGAGATCATCGGCACGCGCGGCGAGGCGCCCGAGGCCACCCAGGTCGTCGAGCGCCCCGGGGACATCGCCCACCTGCGCATCGACGACCCCACCAGGCTGGTCTACCTCACCCAGACCACGCTGAGCACCGACGACGCGGGCGTGATCATCGACGCGCTGCGGGCCGCCTTCCCCGCCATCAAGGCCCCGCCCAGCGAGGACATCTGCTACGCCACCACCAACCGCCAGCACGCCGTGCGCACCCTCGCGCCCATGTGCGACCTGACGCTGGTCGTCGGCTCGACCCACAGCAGCAACAGCCGGCGGCTCACCGAGATCAGCCAGCACGCCGGAACGCCCGGCCGGCTCATCGACGACGCCGGGCAGATCGACCCGGGCTGGTTCGGCGACCCGGACGCCACCGTGCTCATCACCGCCGGCGCCAGCGCGCCCGAGGACCTGGTCTCGCAGGTCTGCCGCGTGCTGCTGGAGCGCTTCGGCGGCGACATCCGCACGTGCGACGTCTTCGAGGAGGACGTGTACTTCGCGCCCCCCGCGGGCCTCAAGCAGATGATGCGCGACCGCGGCATCGACCCCAGGGCCCGGGCCATCCGCGTGCGCACGCCCGAGGTCACCCAGGCGGCCTACGGGGCCACCGCCCTGACCATCAGCGCCCCGGCGGCCCCATAGCCGGCGGCCTCCCGTCACCGGGCACGCCCGGCCTACCCTGCCCGCGTGATCACGATCCAGCGCATCACGCCCAGGAGCCCCCTCTACCAGAGCGCCGTCGCCCTGCGCCAGAGCGTGCTGCTCGAGCCCATCGGCTACACCCACGAGAAGTTCACCACCCAGTACCCCCGCGTCGACGAGCGGGCAGAGCACTTCGTGGCGGTCATGGACCACCCGACCGGCCCGAGGGTCGTCGGCTGCCTGCTGCTGCTGACCGACGAGAAGCCCAGCGAGGGCGGCCAGACCCAGGCCAAGGTCATGCAGATGGCCGTCGACCCCCAGCGCCAGGGCGAGGGGCTGGGCCGCCGCCTGGTCGTCGCCGCCGAGGCGAGGGCCTTCGGCGAGCTTGGCCTCTCGCGCCTCTACTGCCACGCCCAGGACCGGGCCATCGGCTTCTATGAGAAGCTGGGCTGGACGCCCGAGGGCGAGCCCTTCACCGAGGCGGGCATCGGCCACCGCAAGATGGTGCTCCAGGCCCCGCCCCAGCCGACCGGCGACGCCGCCGATGCGTTCGAGGGCGACCCGCTGTATGGGGACGGGGTCTAGGCGTACGGGCGACCCGGCCCGGGCTCAACGATCGTCGTCGTCGTCGTACCGCTCGCGCTCGCGCGACTCGGAACCCGATGCGCGACCCGCGCCGGCCGTCGTCGCGGCGCCGCTCGCGCGCTGGGGTACGCCCAAGCCGTGCTCGTAGACCAGCTTGCCGCCGGTGTGCCCGGTGACGGCCACGAAGCCGCTGAGCGTGCCCGCCGCGGCCACCAGCAGCACGCCCGCTGCGATGCGCACCGGTGCGCGGGGCACGAGGGTGGCCGCCGCCCGCACGACCGCCGGCAGGGCCCACAGCCACGCCCCCTCGCCCCGCGACTCGTGCTCTTCGAGCGCGTCGTGCTCGGCCTGGGTCAGCGGCGGCTGGGCCTCTTCGACGCGTTCGTACGCCTCCTCGCCCGCGCCCGAGGCCAGGCCCAGCCCGGCCATCGCCAGCACGAACCACGCGATGCACGCCGCGCTGGCCACGCGCGATCGGAACCGCAGGACCGCCAGCGCGGCCACGGGGATGAGCCCCAACGCACCCAGCACGATGGGGAAGTGCACCAGCACGGCGTGGCGGCTGTGCGGGTCCTGGAACGACTGGAGCATGCTCTCGATCATGGCAAGGCCTCGCGACGGTCGCCCGGCGGACGCTCGGGCGCACCAGAAAGGCTAGGGACGTGCGGCGCACACGGCCCTGGCGTTCGGCTGGACGGCATCGACCGGGCACGCTGGTCGGGCCGTGGACGTGCGGGCCAAGCCGCACTCGGGGCACACGCTCACGCCATCCCCGAGCTCGTACCCGCATGCCACGCACCGGCCGCGGGCGCGACGGCGGCGCGTCCGGACGAGCCGAAGGCCGACCAGCAATGCGAGCGTGATCGCGGCGTAGAAGATCGTGTTGCCGAGCAGGCCGGGCCAGATCGGGCCAACGGGCAGCGTCCAGTCCCTGCCGAACAGCACGGGCTCGGGCAGGAATTGCTCGTTGTTGCTGGTCGTCGTCGACCACGACCACCCCTGCGCGGCGTGCAGCGGCCAGCCGGCGCGGATGCACATGATGGAAAAGTCGGGATCATCGCTCTGGATCGCCACATACTCGGGTCGCGGATCGTGGCTGGTCATGTTGAAGTGTGGTGAAAACTTCCTGTTCGGCCTGAGCGCACGTTCCACGCGTTCCAGATCTCATAGCCGAAGCTGTCGTGCCGGCGGATCCACACCCCGTGGTCGCCCCGATCAAGCACGACGTCGATCACCGCGGCGGGGAAGGGGGGCGTTTGACGGGCCTGCGCGATCAGCACGGCCACCGGCACGCTGGCCACCGCCAGCACCACACCGACAACAACGCTCGACACCACCATGCGAACCGTCACCATCCGGTGCCGCCTCGCCTTGGTCGCTCCGATGGCCATCACGCCGACGGTATGGCCGCGCTCCGGGGGCCGCCGGCCGCGCCATCGCTCCGGTGGGCCGCGCAACCGGGCCAGTTGCGCGGTCCATCGGGCCGGTGGCGCGGGTGGCGGGCCATGGGGCGCGGCCGCCGGTCCCGCATGCGCGGCCCGCCCGCCCGAAAGTCGCCGCGGAAGCCGGCCCGGGATCGTGCCGAAGACCATGATCATGGGACGCAACCTGCCGTACAACCGCACCGACGCCCTGGAGTGGACCCTCTCGCACCTGGACCGCTGGGACCAGGTCGCCGTCGAGATCGGCCTGGATGGCCAGCGGGTGCAATCGCTGCGCGACGCCGCCCAGGCCGCCCGGGCGGCGCTGGTCGAGGCCGAGGTGGCCAGGGCCCGGGCCCGCGCGGCCACCGAAGCCTGGCACCGCCTGGCCGACGCCATGAAGGCCGAGGTGTCCGCGTCGGTGTCGCTCATCAAGACGACCGCCGCGCTCGCAGCGCGTTCCCCGGGCGGGGGCGGTGAGCCGGCCGAGCGGGCGATCTATACCAGGGCGTGGCTGAGCTATCCCGGCAAGCCCAGCGCGGCGCCGCCGCCCGAAGCGCCAGGCCTGCCGACGACGAACCTTCAGAACGGGGGCGCCATCGTGCTCGCGTGGACCGGCCGCGGCCCCGCCGGCACGCGGTACACCGTGCAACGGAAGCTGGAGCACCAGGCCGGCTGGACGCTGGTGGGCGACACGCACGAGAAGCGGTTCGTCGACCGCACGCTGCCCATCGGCACGCCCGTGGCGCTCTACCAGATCGTCGCCAAGCACGGGCCGCACGCTGTTGCCGGCCCGATCACGCGGATGCAGCTTGGCTCCGCGCCGCCCGTGGCGCCATCGATCGCGGGCGAGGCCGCGACGCCGACACCGAAGAAGGCCGCCGGCTAGCCGCGGGCGCCGGCGTTGCTCGAGCGCCGGCCGCCGGAGCGACCGCCGGGCTTGCCGCCCGGCTTGCCGCGGCCGCGATAGCCC
>JBITAF010000132.1:0-8857 GCA_044440025.1 Phycisphaerales bacterium JB060
CTACACCGTCACCATCGCCGACAGCCTCCGCAGCATCGCCACCGGCGAACAGCTCGACGGCGACCGCGACGGGATTGCCGGCGGCGATGCCGAATTGATGTTCACGCACGCGTGCCGGGCCGACTTCGACGGCGACGGCGAGCTGACCATCTTCGACTTCCTGGCCTTCCAGAACGCCTTCGACGCCGGCTGCCCGTAGGCGAAGGCCCCGCTGTCTCTCGACGGGGGCTCGTCAGAAGCAGCCTCCCGCCGCCGTGGGCCACGCGTGCATGTGCCCGGGGCTCGGGAAGAAGACCCCCACCGCCTCGGAAGACCTCGGCACCACCCCCGCCGGGGGCGGGGGAGGGAGTGAACTCAGCCGCCGCCTTCCCCCGGCGAAGCCGAGCCCTCTTCCTCCGGCGAAGCCGAGTCCGTTTCGGCCGGCCTCACGATGAGCTTCATCCGCCCATCCTCCACCGCGTAGCGGGCGAACACGTCGCGGATCTCGGCGGGGGTGAAGCCGCCCAGGGCCTCGCGCTCGTTGGCGATCTCGTCCAGCGAGCCGCCCAGGTAGTCCAGCGTCCGCAGCTCGCGCACCCAGGCGGCGGGGTTGCGCACCGTCTCGTCGTGCACGTTGCGCAGCTGCTCGACGGCGATGGCCAGCTCTTCTTCGGTCGGCCCGTCGGCCGCGAAGGCCTCGAACATCGCCCTGACCTCGCCGGCCAGCTCCTCGGCACGCGCGGGGTCGGTGGTCGTCTGCACGCTGAGCAGGCCGAAGCCCGGCCACGTGCGGGCGGTGCGGTGGCTGACGCTGGGGCTGTAGGCCAGGCCCAGTTCTTCGCGGATGCGATCGATCATGCGGGTGTTGAGCACGCGCGCGGCCAGCCTCAGGGCCCGCACGTCGCGCGTCTGCCACTGGTTGGCCCCGTAGTAGCCGGCGATGACGTAGGCCTGCGGGGTGGAGACCTCGGGCTCTTTGAGCAGCTCGATGGGGCCATCGGGCCGCGCCATCTGCCGGGCCCGCCAGTTGGTGCGGCGGTCGACGCGCGCCCGCGACCCGAGCGAGCCGAGGTAGGTCCGCACCAGCTCGATGGCCTCGTCCACGTCCAGGTCGCCGACGATGGCGACCTCGATGGGGCCACCGAGCTGCTCGTCGAGCCACCCCTGGGCGGCGGCCGCGTCGATGGCCTCGATGCGCTCCTTGGGGATCAGCCCCGGGCGGGTGTCGCCTTCGGGGTACATGGCCTCGAGCACGGCCTTGACGGCCGCCCCCTGGGGCATGGTGTCGAGCATCTCCAGCGTGCGGAGCTGGCCGCGGCGCCACTGCTCGATGGCCGCCTCCTCGACGGTGGGGTCGGTCAGCAGCAGGTGGGCCAGGCGCATGGCCTTGTCCAGCTCGCCCGGGCTGGCCCGCAGGCCGATGGTCAAGCCGTCCGAGTCCGACCCGCCGCGGGCGCTGGCCTTCCACCCCGTGGTCAGGTCGTCGATCTGCGTGGAGCTGAGCCCCCCGCCGGCGGGGCGGGCCAGGGCGGTCGCCGCCGCGTCGGTCAGGCCGCGGGTCTGGGGGCCCTCGTGCACCAGGCCGCCGAAGACGTGGATGGAGCCGAGGATCTGGCCCTGGCGTTCGGTCATGCGCTTGATGTGCACACGCACGCCGTTGTCCAGCCAGAGGCTGGTGACGCCCGTCTCCTCGTGCACCGTCTTCTGGGCGATCCGGCCGGGGGTGGGCTCCTGCTCCAGCAGGCTGTCGGCCCGCGCCTGGGCCTGGTAGGGCTCGGGCTCCTGGGCGAGGGCGGCGTTGCCGGCGGCAAGCAGTTCCGACTCTGTGGGCGTGCTGTCGTCCTGGCGGGTCTGGAGGGTGAAGACGGCGTCGTCGAAGGCGAAGGTCTCGCGGAAGTCGGCGTTGGCCTCCTCGAGCGTGACGGCGGGCAGCAGCTCGCGGAGCAGCTCGAGCTGCTGGGCCACGCCCACGAAGGGCTCGCCGCTGGCGATGGCCTCGACCACCGCGCCCTGCAGCGAGCGGCTGGGCCGCGTGGGCTCGCTCTCGACCGCACGCTCGGCGCTGGCCAGCAGCCGCCGCTTGGCGTCCTCCAGCTCGCCCGGGGTGAAGCCGTGCCGCGTGGCCCGGCGGACCTCGCGGCCCATCTCGCTGAGGACCTCCTTCCAGCGGCCGTTCTCGCTGCGGCCGGTGGCCTGCGTCCACCGGATGGCCCCGGCGAAGTCGCCCGTGCTGACGCTGCCGCCGAGCATCGAGAGCTCGCCGTTCTGGACGCCCTCGCCCAGGCGGTCGTTCATCATGGCGATGGCCAGCGAGCGGACAAGATCGCGGCGGTACTGGCCGATGGTCGTCGTCGGCCCGCCTGGCACGCCAATGGCGTTGATGGCCACCTCCTCGCGGGTTTCCTCCGGGTCGCTGGCGACGATGGCGCGGCGGCCCTGCGTGGGCACGACGCCCACGTCGCGCGGCTCGGGCCGGGGCGCCTTCTCGCCCCCGGAGAACAGACGCTCGATGGCGGGCGTGACGTCCTCGGCCCGCACGTCGCCAACGACGAGCAGGGTCATGTTGCTGGGCACGTACCACGTTTCGTAGTAACGCTCGATGGGCTCCAGGCCCGCGGTGGTCAGCACCTCCTCGGTGCCGATGGGGATGCGCTTGCCGAACTCGCTCTCGGGCGCGATGCGCTCGATGAGGTCATACAGCACGCGCTGCTGCGGCGAGAGGCTCGCGCGGCGTTCTTCGAGGATGATCTTGCGCTCCTGCTCGATGCCGCTCTCGGGCAGCAGCAGGTTATTCGCCACGTCGCTGAGGAACAGCAGCCCCGCGTCGATCGACTCGGGCTGCGTATTGGGCAGGCTGATGGTGTAGCCCGTGCGATCAAAACCTGTCACGGCGTTCTGGTGGCGGCCGAAGCTCATCCCCATGTTCTCGAAGAACGGGCGCACCGTGCCGGGGGGGAAGTTCGTGCTGCCGGCGAAGGCCAGGTGCTCGAGGAAGTGGGCCAAGCCGCGCTGGTCGTCCTCCTCATTGAGCGAACCCGAGTGCACGTGCAGCCAGAGCTCCACCCGCCCGGGCGGCTCGGTGTTGGGCACGATGAGGTACTCCAGCCCGTTGTCGAGCTCGCCGCGGACGAGGCGGGGGTCCTCGGGCAGCTTCTCGGCCGGGTCGAACGCGGTCTGGTCACCCTGCGAGGCATCTTGTGCCAGGGCCAAGGCGGTAATGGCGAGCGTGAGCAGCAGGGCCATGAGGCGGGGGAGGCGGTTGGTGAGCGTGGTCATGGTCCACGATAGGGATGCGCGGGCGGGGCGGGGCTTCCGCAGGGGCGGGAAGCCCCTATGGGATCACGAGCCCGCGTCCACGCCGGTCTTCTCGCTCACCGGGCTGAACAGGTCGAGGATGCGGCAACGCTCCAGCGCCCTGCACGCGTGGGGCAGGTTGGGCGGCAACTCCAGCACCTGACCGGCCGAGACGATGACTTTTTCGCCGCCGTCGCAGCCAGTTTGCCCCCCAATGGTGAACTCGGCCCGGCCCTCGAGCATCACCACGAACTGCTCGTTCTCGTGGCTGTGGCTGGCGACCTCGAAGCCCGGGTGCAGCACGACCTCGCTGATCATCATCCGCTGGCCCATGATGCGGCGGCGGTCGATGAGGGGCATGGGTTGGTCGGTGGGCAGGTCGGCGAGCGTGTGGAGGGTGTGCTGGGTCATGCCCGGAGGCTATGACTTCAGCCGCTCGGCGAGTTCTTCAAACCCCGGCTTGCCCATCAACGCGAACGTCGCCTTCTTGCCCAGCTCGACGGCGGGCTGGTCGTACGCGTCCACGCCCAGCATGAGGCCGGCGTAGGCGGTGGCGACCTGCCAGAGCATCATGAACTGGCCGACGGTGTGGGGGGTGACCTCGGGGAACCGGATCGTCAGGTTGGGGCGGCGGCTCTCGGTGAGGGCGAACTCGGTGGCCTTCTTCTCGGCGCTCAGGAGCGTGGCGAGGCTGGTGCCCTCCAGGTACGCCAGCGCGTCCTCGCCCAGGCCGGGGGGGATCGCGACGTCGGTGGCGAACTTCTCAACCTCGAGGAAGATGATCGCCTTGTCGTTGGGCCCCTCGCGATAGAGCTGCACCTGGCTGTGCTGGTCGGTCGCGCCCAGGGCCTTCACGGGCGTGAAGCCGGCGTGCGTTCCTCCCGCAACGACCTTTCCAAGGCTCTCGGCCCAGAGCTGCCGCCACCAGTCGGCCATGAGATACAACTGGTTGGCGTAGGGCATCATGACGTGCACCGTCTTGCCCTGCCGCTGGCCGAGCTCGACGAGCACCGTGGCGAGCATGGCGGCGGGGTTGGCGTGCAGGTCTTCGCTGCGGCAGGCTCGCTCCATCGCGGCGGCGCCGTCGAGCAGGGCGTCGATGTCGATGCCGCACAGGGCGCACGAGATCAGCCCCACCGGGCTCAGCGCACTGAATCGCCCCCCCACGCCCTCGGGCACCGGCAGCGTCTCGTAGCCCGCCGCGTCGCACAGGCGGCGCATGGTGCCCGTCTCGGGGTCGGGGACGGCGATCAGGCGATCAGCATGTGAATCGCCTCGGGCTTTCTGGAGCATGTCGCGCACGATGAGGAACTGCGCCGCCGTCTCGGCCGTCTCGCCGCTCTTACTGATCACCACGAACAGCGTGCGGTCGAACTTGGGGTCCTCATTTGTTATGAAACCCAGCGTCTGGTGGAAGGGGATCGGATCGGCGTTGTCGAGCACGAAGAGCCTCGGGTGCGTCCGGTCCTTCGCCAGATTGTGCGTCAGCGGGTTGAGCGCGCTCTGGAGCGCGATGTTGCCAAGAGCACTCCCGCCAATGCCCAGGACCACCACGTTGTCGAGCTTCCCCTCGTACTTCCCGGCGATCGCCTTGACGGCCTTCACGTGATCTTCACGCATCGCCACCTCGGCCAGCAGCCGCCACCGCTCCCAGCCCGTGCCGCGGCTGGTCTCCAGCCGCTGGGTCAGCACGACGGCCGCGGCCGCCGCCGGGCCGCCGGGCGCCAGCACGTCGGGGTCGAGCCCATGGTCGTGCACGGCGGTGCTCAGGCAGCGGTCGGTGTCGAGGGTGAGGGTGGTCTGGTTCGTGATCGCGGGCATGGCCGAGGATATCGGTCACCGACGCAGGGCGGCCACCACTTTCAGCTCTACGGCGATCGGGGCGTTCCCCCCCTGGGGCAGGCGGCTGACCTCGATGGTCGTCCGGCAGGGGTTGGGCTTGCCCTCGCCGGCGAAGGTTTCCTTCCAGAGCGTGTTGAAGGTCGCGAAGTCTCGGGGGATGTCCGTCAGGTACACCTGCACGTCGACGATGTCCTCGAACCGGGCCCCGCCGGCCTCGACCACGGTACGGATGTTCGCAAAGCACGCGCGGCACTGGGCCTCGAAGTCGTAGCCGACCAGCTCGCCCGCGTCGTTGAGCGAGACGCCGGGCACGGTGTTCTCGCCCGGGGCGCGGGGGCCGACGCCCGAGCAGAACAGGAGGTCGCCAACGCGGCGGGCGTGGGGATACGCCCCGACGGGCTTGGGGGCGGCATCGGTGGAAATCTGGTCTGACATCAGTTACTCACCCGTGTTGATGGTGACGCTCTTGGGCTCGGTGAAGAAACGCATGGCCTCCCAGCCGCCTTCCCTGCCAACGCCGCTCTGCTTGACGCCGCCAAAGGGCGTGCGCAGGTCGCGGAGCATCCAGCAGTTGACCCACACGATGCCGGCCTGGAGCGCCGCGCTCGCGCGGTGGGCGCGGGCGAGGTCGTTGGTCCACACGCTGGCGGCCAGGCCGTAGGGCGTGCCGTTGGCCAGGGCGATTGCCTCTTGCTCTGTCTCGAACTTCTGCACGGTGCAGACCGGGCCAAACACCTCTTCCTGGATGATCGCGCCGTCCTGGCGCACGTTCTCGAGCACCGTCGGCAGGTAGAACGCGCCGTTCTTCACGCGCTCGGGCAACGAATCGGGAACCTTCCCGCCCGCGAGCACACGCGCCCCCTCCCCCACCGCCCGCTCGACATACCCGGCGACCTTATCACGGTGTTCGTGGCTCACGAGCGCGCCGAAGCGGGTGTCGTTCTCGAACGGATCGCCCGGCTTCAGACCCTTCGCGCCGTCGACCAATGCCGCGACCACCCGCTCGTACACCCCCGCCTGCACCAGCACGCGCGAGCCGCACAGGCAGATCTGCCCCTGGTTGCTGAACGCCGCCCGGATCGCCGTCTCTCCCGCCTTCTCGACATCCGCATCGTCAAACACCACGAACGCGTTCTTGCCACCAAGCTCCAGCGAGCACGGCTTGAGCGACTCGCCGCACGCCTTGCCGATCCACCGGCCGACCTTGGTCGAGCCCGTGAACGTCACGGCGGCGATGCCCGGGTGTTGCACGATGCTCGCCCCCGCCGGCTCGCCGTATCCGTGCACGATGTTCAGCACGCCCGGCGGCAGCACCCTCGCCGCGCGCTCGCCGAGCATCGACGCCGTCGTGGGCGTCAGCTCGCTGGGCTTGGCCACCACCGTGCACCCCGCCGCCAGCGCCGGGGCGATCTTCCACGTCAGTAAGTACAGCGGCAGGTTCCACGGGCTGATGGCCCCCACCACCCCCTTGGGCCGCCGCAGCGTGTAGCCGAGCATCTGCCCCGGCACGTCGTGGCTCTCGCTGGCGAACTGCGCCGCCGCCGTCGCGAAGAACCGCAGGTTGCGGACGGCCCTTGGGATATCGATGGTGCGCGCCACCGAGATGGGCTTGCCGCTATCGACGCTCTCGGCGCGGGCGAAGGCATCCATGTCCGCCTCCACCGCGTCGGCCAGTTTCATGAGCGCGTCGCAGCGGGCCTCGCCATCCAGCCAGGCCCACGCATCGAACGCGCCCGCCGCCGCCTCCACCGCCGCGTCCACGTCGGCGCTGGTCGACGCCGGGATCGTGCCGATGGTCTGCCCCGTCGCCGGGTCGATGTTGTCGATCGTCGCGCCGCCGGTGGCGGGGCGGGGCTGGCCGCCGATCCAGTTTGCCAGGTCCGCTCGGGCTGTGCTGAGGCTGTTCACGCGCACACTCTAGAGCCCTTGCCCCTACACTGGCCCATGACTCCCACGACCACAGCCAATCCCACCGCCAGCCCCGCCCACGACGCCGCCGTCGAGCTCATCCGCGGCCAGGACCCCGACGTGGCCGCCATCCTCGACGCCGAGGGCGAGCGGCAGGCATCCACGATCGAGCTCATCGCCAGCGAGAACCACGCCTCGCCCGCCGTCATGGCCGCCGCGGGCACGTGCATGACCAACAAGTACGCCGAGGGCTATCCGAGCGCCCGCTACTACGGCGGCTGCGTGAACCACGACGCCGTCGAGCAGCTGGCCATCGACCGCGCCAAGCAGCTCTTCGGCTGCAACTTCGCCAACGTGCAACCCCACTCGGGCGCGCAGGCCAACGCGGCCGCCTTCCTCGCGCTCCTGCAGCCGGGCGACACGTTCGCCTCGCTGGTCTTGGCCGACGGCGGGCACCTGAGCCACGGCCTGAAGGTCAACATGAGCGGCAAGTGGTTCAAGCCGGTGCATTATCCTCTCCATTACGATGAATCCCACCCCGACTTCGAGCGCATCGACTACGACAAGGTCCGCGAGGTCTGCCGAGAGCACAAGCCCAAGGTCCTCATGTGCGGCTACTCGGCCTACCCGCGCGTGATCGACTTCAAGAAGTTCCGGGAGATCGCAGATGAGGTCGGCGCGATCCTCTTCGCCGACATCGCCCATATCGCCGGGCTCGTGGCCGCGGGCGAGCACCCGTCTCCCTTCCCCCACGCGCACGTCGTCACGACGACGACCCACAAGACGCTGCGCGGCCCGCGGGGCGGCCTGATCATGACCAACGACGAGGAGCTGGCCAAGAAGCTCAACCGCGCCGTCTTCCCGGGCATGCAGGGCGGCCCGCTCATGCACATCATCACCGCCAAGGCCATCGCGTTCGGCGAGGCGCTCCAGCCCGAGTTCAAGGCCTACGCGAAGAACGTCATCGCCAACGCCCGGGCCCTGGCCGGTGCTCTTGCGGAGAAGAACTACCGCATCACCAGCGGCGGCACCGACAACCATCTTCTGCTCGTCGACCTGCGCGGCAAGAGCGACGAGCTCACCGGCCTGGACGCCGAGCACTGGCTCGAGGCCGCCGGCATCATCTGCAACAAGAACGGCGTGCCCCAGGACCCCCGCCCGCCCAAGACCACCAGCGGCATCCGCCTGGGCGCCGCCGCCGTCACCACGCGCGGGTTCGGGGAGAAGCAGATGCAGCAGGTCGCCGGCATGATCGACCGCGTGCTGACGGCCGGGCTCAAGGGCGAGCTGGACGGCGAGGCGAGCAAGGTGCGCGAGGAAGTCCGCACGCTGTGCGGCTCGTTCCCGCTGCCCGGGCACGGATAGACGACCACCGGCGGGCGGGCACGCGTGAGCCCGGCCCGCGCGTTTACGAGAGGAGATCCCATGCGCCCCCACGCCCGCACCGCCCTGGCCGCCATCGCCGCCACCGCGCCGGCCTGGGCCGCCCACGCCCAGCGCACCGGCGTCAACCTCGTGCCCAACCCCGGCTTCGAGCGGATCGTCCCCGAGGTCCCCGCCCCCCGCCACGACGCCTGGTTCGCCCACGACTGGTCGCTCCGCGACGACGGCTCGGACCCCTACGCCTACCGCTACACCAGCGGCTACAGCGGCGAGCCCCGCGAGGGCGCGGGCGAGTACTTCTTCGCCGGCGGCTTCGACACCCAGGCGGGCGACGTGGTGGCCCGCAGCCCGCTGATCGACCTGACCGGCGGCGACGTGGCCGAGCCCATCTTCTGGTGCCGGGCCGACTACAGTCTGGGAGCAGTGTTCTGCATCTACCGCACCCAGTCCG
>JBITAF010000133.1:0-7948 GCA_044440025.1 Phycisphaerales bacterium JB060
ACCGCCGCCCGAGCCACCGCCCGCGCCGCCGGCGCCGAAGCTGTTGCAACTCGCGGTGCCGCCGCCACCACCGCCTCCGCCGCCACCCCCAGCGCCGCCCTGGCCATCGGCGCCTTGGCCGCCGCGCTGCGGCACGTAGAAGCCGTCGGCAGCGAGCGAGCCCTCGCCGCCGGCCGGCCCGTTGACGCCGTTGGATCCAGGGAAGCCGTCGCCGCCGATCGAGTCTCGCCCGCCAAAGAAGAAGGGGCACCAGTTGCCAAGGCCTGGGAAGGTCCCCTCGCCGCCGCGTCCGCCGCCGGGGCCCTCACCCGCAGAGCCAGGCCGGCCGAAGTCGCTGTCGCGTCCCGGCCGACCGCCGACGCCGCCGGGGAAGCCGCCGCCGGTGCCCGCGACACCCCCGAGCGGCCAGAGGCCACGCGTGCAGAGCGGGATGCTGGTGCCCGGGATGGTCTGGTCATCGCTCTCGATGCCCGGCATGCCCAGCCCGCCGTTGCCACCGCGTGCGCCGTTGGCGCCGCCGCCGCCGTTCGCGCCGCCCATGGCCGCCTCGGCGACGAACTCGCAGTTGCTGGCGAAGAAGTTCGCCGCGTCATCGAGCACGAGCCCGTAGCGGCTGGCGCCCGTTGCGGGCGTCATCGTGAACCGCACGCCGTCGGCCACGATTCCGCCGGTGGCTCGCGTGGGCTCGCTCGTCCGCACGATCGTGGTGTTCGCGTCGGCATCGCGCGACCAGCCGCCGGCGGCATCGAAGCCGCCCATGATGGCCCAGCCGCCGAAGAGGGTCGTGTCGCTGTACTCGCCCGCATCGAGATAGATCACGCCCGAGTCTCCAAGCGCCCGCGCCCCGGCCAGCGTGGCGACGGGCATGTCGGCGGTGCCCGGGTTGGCGTCGTCGCCCAGGGTGGCCGAGACGTAGATGGGCGCCTGGGCGAGCGCGTTGGTGGCCGCGAACGTGGTGAGGATGCAGGCAACGGTCCTGGATGTCTTGATGGTCGGGCGCATGGTCGTGCTCCTGGGGTACGATGTTCGAGATTCGCTCGGTCGGCAGGGCACCCACGTGTGCGCTGCCCGGCCGGAACGCGACGACGGCGGGACCGACCGGCAACGAACAACTGAGGAAACTCGACATCGAGCCCAACGCCGACCAACCCGGCCCCGAGCGCGAGCCCACGATGCTGCTGCTGGCCGCGGCGGGCGGCGATGCGCAGGCTGCCGAGCGGCTCGCCCCGATGGTCTACGACAACCTGCGTCGCCTCGCGGCGGCCCGGCTGGGCGGCGCGGGCCAGGCCGATTGGACGTGCCAGCCAACAGCCATCGTGCACGAGGCGTACATGCGCATGGCCGACCAGGACAGGGTCGACTGGCAGGGCCGCACGCACTTCTTCGCGATCGGGGCCGAGATGGTGCGGCGCGTGATCGCCGACGAAGCCAAGCGCCGTGGCCGCCAGAAGCGCGGGGGTGGCTGGGGCCGCGTCACGCTCGATGGCGCGGCGCTCGATGCCGGTTCTGCTCCGATCGACCCGCTCGATCTCGATGACGCCCTTTCGAAGCTGGCGCAAGTCGATGATCGCGCGGCGCGCGTGGTGTCGCTGCGGTTCTTCGGGGGCCTGACCGAGCCCGAGGCCGCCGCCGTCCTGGGCGTGAGCGAGCGCACGGTGCGCGGCGACTGGCGGAGCGCGAAGGCCTTCCTGCGGCGGACCCTCGCAGGCTCCGGGGGCGATGATGAACAGTAGCGACCTGTACCAGCGAGCCAAGGACGCATTCCTGGAGGTCTGTGACGCCGAGCCCGCCGAGCGCGTGGCACTGCTCGAAGAGCTGTGTGCGGGCGACGAGGCGTTGCGCGCCGAGGTGCTCAGCCTACTCAGCCATGATCTGGACGACGGCGCCTTCGGCGACCACCTCCCGCCGGGCGCCACACTGGGCGGCTTCGAGGTCCTCCGCGTGCTGGGCGAGGGCGCGATGGGCGTGGTCTACGAGGCCCGTCAGCAGAGCCCCGAGCGTTCAGTAGCGCTCAAGGTTGTGCGCGGCGGAGCGGCGTCGGCCTCGCAGCGAAGGCGGTTCGAGCACGAGTCGGCGGCCCTGGCCCGCCTGCAGCACCCGGGCATCGCCACGGTCTACGAGTCCGGCATCGATCGCCAGACCGGCGCGCCCTACTTCGCGATGGAGCTCGTCTGCGGCCGACCGCTCACCGCCCATGCTCGCACGATTTCGATTGAAGACCGCGTCGAGTTGCTCGCGCAGATCGCCGACGCCGTGCAGCACGCCCACCAGCGCGGGGTGATCCACCGCGACCTCAAGCCGGGCAACATCCTCATCGACGAGCAAGGGCGCCCCCGGGTGCTCGACTTCGGCATCGCCCGCCTGACCGCCGAAGACGGCACGGCCGCCACGATGCGAACGCTGCCCGGCCAGGTCGTGGGAACGCTGGCCTACATGAGCCCTGAGCAGGCCGCCGGTGATCGCGACGCCATCGACGCACGCGCAGATATCTACGCGTTGGGCACTCTCGGGTATGAGATGCTCGCCGGCAGACTCCCGCTCGAGGTACGCGATACGCCACTGGCCGAGGCTTTGCGCACGATCCAGCACGAGGAGCCAAAGAAGCTCGGTACGGTCGACAAATACTTCCGCGGCGATCTGGAGACCATCATCACCACGGCCATCGAAAAGGAACCTGCCCGTCGCTACCCATCGGCCGCGGCGATGGCCGATGACCTGCGTCGCTTCCTGCGCGATGAGCCCATCACGGCGCGCCCGGCCACGACGCTGTACCATCTCCGAAAGTTTGCCCGGCGACGAAAGGGTCCTGTCATCGCCGGGGGCATCATCGCCGCGGCCCTTATCATCGCTAGCGTTGTGAGTGTTGCTTTTGCCATCAACGCACAGCGTCAGCGTGCCCTGGCCGAGCAACGGCTGGGCGATGTCCGACAGTTGGCCAACACGATGCTGTTCGACCTGCACGACCTGATCGAACCGCTGCCGGGGGCGCTTGAGGCACGCCAGCGATTGGTCGAGACGGGCCTGACATACCTCGACCGCCTGGCCGCTACCGCGGGCGACGACCCCGAACTGCTCGAAGAGCTCGCCGAGGCGTACTTCCGCATCGGTGACATCCAAGGCAACCCGCGCAGGGCGAACCTCGGCGACGCCCAGGCCGCGCTCCGAAGCTACGGCCAAAGTATCGACCTGCGCGAGCGCCTGGTTGATATCGCCCCCTCCGTGTCCACAACGATCGCGTTGGCGCGCACCGAGCTGGCCATCGCTGAGACGCTCACTAGCACGCCCTGTGCCGAGGAATCGACCGAATACGCGATGCGCGCGATCGAGACCCTCGAGGGGCACGGTTCGGCCGACGCCGACGAGGTTCGCGTCATGGCCGAGCAACGCGCGGGCACAGCCATGCTCAACCGCGGGCGGCCCGACGAGGCGCTCACACACTTCGGTCGTGCGCTCGATGCATCCGAACGTCTCGCTGCGGGCGGCGACCCGGTGCTCGTCCGCCGCCTCACCATTGGGCTTAATGAGATGGGGCTGACGCTGTCCCGCCTCGACCGAGCGGAAGAAGCCCTGCCCTATCTCGAACGATCGCTGGCGCTGCGCATCGCTGCGGCGGAGGCCGACCCGTCCAGTGTGCGAGCGCAGCGGGACCTGGCCCTCGTGCGCCACCGCCTGGGCGATGTTCGTGGCGATCTGAACGAGAAACACGCCGCCGTCGAGTTGTACGCCCAGGCCCGCGGTACCTTGGCCGGTATCGCCCGCACCGACACCAACGACGCACGCGCCCACTTTGACTGGTCGGTTGCCGAAGAAAAGCTGGCCAATGCGCTGCTCGAGATCGGGCGCGTCGAAGATGCGCGCCTGGGCTATGCGTCGGCGCGAGATTTGCGCACGCAACTGGCCGACGAGAATCCCGGCAACCAGCTCTACCGCATGGCCAGTGCCATCGCCGTCGAGCGTGTCGCACATTGTGCGAGGCTGCTTGGCGATCACGACACGGCGCGGGCGGGCTACCTCCGGGCCATGAGCACGGCCCGGAGCGGTTTGGAGACGGATCCAAGTGATGTTCGCTTATTGACGGTGCTGGGAATCTCGCAGAAGGGGATGGGCGAGTCGTACCTCGATGCTGCCCCGACGGACCATGACGAGGCCCGCAGGTGGCTTAGTGAGGCCCGTGCGCTGTTGGTTTTGATGGCCGAACGCGATATCACGCCTACACGATCGACACTCTCGTTAGAGACAATCGACGAGTTGCTGTTGCGGTGCGAGTAGCGGGAAGCCCGCCGCCGATCGGGTTCTCAGGTACGACGCGACAGAGCCCGTTGGGGTGAGATACCATGATGCATGTCCTCCCGCCGCCGATATCCAAGGCCAGATCCGCCGTCGGACGGCCCCGCGGAACAGACGCCGGATCCGGGTGGTTCACCCCGCATCATGCCCGACCACTCCATCCGTCTCACCCAAGACACCAATGACGATTCCTGGTGGTCGCCCGACGATGCCGCCCTTTCCGTAGGCAAGACGAATCAAGAAGATAATGACGAGCCCCGGCCCATCCCCGCCCGACGCCTGCTGTATGCGGGCGTCCTGATCTTCCTCGTTACCGTCGTTACTGTTGTGTTCCTGCCCGACATCGTTGCCGTGCTGACGCCCATGGGCGCGATGGTCGCCTTCGGGGCCATCGTCGCATCGGCAGTTGTCACCGCCGCGCCAAAGCGAGAGCCCCCAGGGCGGCAGCAGGCCGATGGCAAGGCCGTCACCTGCGGTGGGCCCAGACCCGTGGGTGAACTGTCACGCAGGATGGCCGAGAAGCGCGATCGTGAGAACGGCGGCTGTGGCCCTGGTAGTGGTGGGGGTTCCTGCGGCTGCTAACGATGCGCCCGCGCGCTACCAATGGTCATGGATTCAGCCTTCGATCTCGTCATCGCTTGCGACTGGTCGGCCGCAAAGGGCCGTAAGCCCGAACCCGGCGAGGACCGCTGCTGGCTCGCCTGGCGCACCGCCGGCACGGCCGCGCCCGATCCCGAGTACATGCCCACCCGGCTGGAAGCCGAGGCGCGCATCGGTGAGTTGCTTGAAGAGTATCGCAACGCCCGCACACTCATCGGCTTCGACTTCGCAATCGGCTATCCCCTGGCCGAGAGCGGCCAGCCCGTGCTGCCCATTGGCCGCGAGTTGTGCGCGCTCTTCGCGAGCCACATCACTGATGATCCCTCCGGCGTCAACAACCGCTACGAGGTTGCCCAAGACCTCAACGCCATGATTAAGGAAACCACAGGCGCGCTCCACGGTCCGTTCTGGGGAAGGCCCAAGGAGCAGAAGCACCTGACCGGCCTTCCAATTGGGCGAGAGAAGCCCACCGGCGTGCCACAGTTTCGCGCTGCCGAGGAGGCGGCCCGTGCCAGTGGTGGGGGAAGGCCGCAGTCGCCCTGGAAGCTCGCGGGCATCGGCAGTGTGGGATCGCAGAGCCTCATGGGCCTGCCGACGATCCATCGGCTTCTGACGAATCCAACGCTCGGGCCGCGCGTGCACCTGTGGCCGTTCGAGCCTGTACCCGATCGCGCGGATGCCATCACGATCGCCGAGATCTACCCGAGTCTATTCCCACAGAACGCTCCGAAGCACTGGTACAGGGACGCCCGGCAGGTTGCAGATTCGCGCGATGCGATGTGGGAGTTGTCGGAACTCGCGCAGCCCTCGCACAATCTCGCGATGCTCGAGGGTTGGATCTTGGGCGTGGAGGGCTGACCATGCCCCGCGTGCTCGTTGGCGAACTGATGGATGATCCCGCGCTCGATCCCAAAGAGCACGCCCACGCCCTGGCAGGCCTGGCCCGGCTGAACGCCCTGAGCGGTGTCGTGGGCCAGTTCTACCCGTTTCTCAAGGAACGTGCGCAGCGCCTCGAGCGCCCGCTGACGATCGTGGATATCGCCACGGGCAGTGCCGACGTGCCCGTGGCATTGCTCGAGCGGGCCAGGCGTGATGGCCTGCGCTTCGACATCACCGCGTGCGACATCAGCCCCGTGGCGCTGACAAACGCGCGCGAGCGTGCCGAGAGCGCGGGTGTCGAGCTTGCCACGAGCGAGTTGGATATCCTGCGCCAGGATCCGCCGCGCGCCGACGTGCTGATGTGTGCCCTTTTTCTGCACCATCTGAGCGACCGCGACGTCTGTTTGGTGCTCGCGAAGATGGCCAACGCCGCGCATGGACAGATCCTCATCAGCGATCTGCGCCGTGGCCCGTGGGGCACGGCCTTGGCCGGCGTCATCCCCCGGGTGTCCACAGGCTCGCACATCGTGCATGTTGACGCCCTCCGTTCGGCTCGTGCCGCCCTGAGCATCGGGGAGGTCCGCTCGATGACGCGGGGAATCGCTGGTGGGGATGGCTGGCGCGTCCGGCGGGCCTTCCCGGCGCGTATGCTCATCTCATGGGTACCACCCGATACGACGCCATCGTGATTGGCGCCGGGCCCGGAGGCTGCATGGCCGCGCTGACGCTGGCACGTCGGGGTGTCCGCACGCTGGTGGTCGACAAGCTTAGCAAGCGAAGGTGGAAGGTGTGCGGCTGCTGCATTGGTACACTCGGCCAGCGTACGCTGCGAGAGCATGACCTCGATGCGGTTCTTCTTCATGCCAGACCGCTGGACGCCCTCACACTTGCCGCGAAAGGCGGTCGGGCGACGGTGCCCCTGAACGGCTTTGTCGGCCTCTCGCGTGAGTCGCTCGATGCGTCCCTGGCCGACGCCGCGATGCACGCGGGCGCCGCGTTCCGCTGGAACACGGGGGCCTCGGCGACGCCCGACGGCGCCCTGACGCTGAGCGATGGCGAGACGATGCACGCGGGCGTGGTCATCGACGCCAGCGGCCTGCGCGGACAGCGGGTCGACGAGTCCCGGGTCTCGCCCCGCGCCCGCATCGGCCTGGGCCTGACCACGACGGCCGCGCGTTGTGCCCCCGGCGAGCTCACCATGGCCGTCGCGCGGGCGGGCTACCTGGGCCGCGTCGCCCTGCCCGATGGCCGCGTCGATTTCGCCGCCGCGGTCCAGCCCACGTTCGTGCGTCGGAGCGGATCACCCATCGCCGCCCTGCGCGCCATCTGGCGCAGCGCCGGCCTCGACGAAACCGACGTCCCCGATGGCCCCTGGCGCGGCACGCCCGCCCTCACACGCTCGCGCCGTGCCCAGGACGGCCGCATCCTGCGCGTGGGCGACGCCGCCGGCTACGTCGAGCCCTTCACGGGCGAGGGCATGTCGTGGGCCTTGCACGCCGCCTCGAACATCGTGGGCGACGCCGTCGCGTGCACCAAGCACGGCCCGAGCGCCTCGAACTGGGCGCGCACGCTGCACGCCCTGCTCGCCTTGCGCCACAGGCGCTGCCGCGCCGTCTCGCTGGCGGTGCGCAGTCCGGGGCTCGTCTCGATGGGTGTGCGCGCCGCATCAATCATGCCCGCGCTTGGCGCCGCGGGAGCTTCACGCCTCAGTGGTGCACGGGGACTGGCATGACCGCCCGGCTGATTAGCATCGGCACCGTCACGCCCACCGGCCGCATGGACCAGCGGGCCGCCGCCCAGATGGTCGCGGCCATCGGCAGTGTGCGGCCCAGCCGGGCCCGTGCCATGACCCACCTCTTCGAGCAGTCGGGCATCGATTCGCGTTCGATGGCCATCATTGAAGGAGAGGGCCAGACCTTCTACAACGGCGTCGCCCGACGCACCGACGAGCGCATGCGGGCCTATCAGGAGATCGCCCCACCCCTAGCCCACGTTGCCTGCGAGCGGGCCCTTGCGTCGGCGCATGTCCACGCGGGCGGCATCACCCACCTGGTGACGGCCAGTTGCACGGGCCTTTCCTCGCCGGGCCTGGACATCGCCCTCATCCGCTCGCTCGCCCTGCCGACCTCGACCCAGCGCGTCAACATCGGTTTTATGGGCTGCCACGCGGCGCTCAACGCCC
>JBITAF010000134.1:0-44536 GCA_044440025.1 Phycisphaerales bacterium JB060
CGCGGCCCGGGCGCGGGATCGCGGTACCCGGGGCCGGCAACGCGATGCCGGGGACCGGCACTTTGGGTTTTCGGACGCGTGCGGGGCCGGTCCGGGGCCCGCCGGCTCGACCTCGCCCGGTCGCCGCGGGGGATCGGCCGCCGCTTGGGGCGCCACGCGGCGGTTCGCGCGCGGCCGCCCTTCCAGTTGACCGCGATCGCGATCCGTCTTAAGGTTGCCTCTGGCGTTTTCGTTTTGCCGGCTGGCCCCATCGTCTAGTCTGGTCCAGGACGCCAGGTTCTCATCCTGGAAACCCGGGTTCGAATCCCGGTGGGGTCATTCGCCCGCGGCGGTCTACCGATCGTCGCGGGTTTTTTCATGCGCCGGGCCGCTCTGCTCGGGCCCGGCCTGGGCGGCGGGGGGCAGCGGCGGCAGGGCCCGGTCGGCCGCCAGATAGCCCAGGGTAACGGCCAGCACCAGCACCGCCCCGATCAGCCGGTTGGGGGCGGGCACGGGGATGTCGATCCAGCGGCAGGCGGCCCCCAGGGCGAAGGCCAGGGCGACGCCGACGATGGTCTTGAGCGTGTCGGGCATGGGTTGGGGCTCCTGGGGCGGCTGGGGTGTCGGTTCGCGAGCCAGATTGCCGGGTCCAAGGGGTCGGAATCCGGGGTTGTCCGATCTATGATCGGCCCTTCACCCGACCGGTCCACCCCACAAACCCGTGAGAAATCTCGTAGAGAGGGAACCCGTTCCATGCCAGCATCCTCGACGCTGCCCCCGATGTCATTGACGCTTGGGGCCATCAGCGATATTCCAGCCCCCTATTACGTCGCCCCCATCGCCGGCGTGGCCGCCCTGGCCACCGCCATGTACCTCCGCGGCAGCGTGATGAGCAAGCCCGAGGGCGAGGGCGAGACCGTCCGCATCGCCCAGGCCGTCCGCGACGGCGCGATGGCGTACCTCAAGAGCCAGTACAAGGTGGTGGGCATCGTGTTCATCGCCCTGGTGGTGGTGCTGGGGCTGATGGTCTGGGGCGAGCTCGAGCCCGTCTGGGCCATGCTGGGCGTGCCCATCGCTGGCTTCCTGAGTGGCCTGTGCGGCTGGTTTGGCATGCGGATGGCCACCAACGCCAGCGCCCGAACCGCCACGGCGTGCAGGACGAGCCTCAACGACGGGCTGACGGTCGCCTTCCGCTCGGGCGCGGTCATGGGCATGACGTGCGTGGGCGTGGCGATCCTGGACCTGAGCTTCTGGTACTTCTTCTTCATCGGCTTCGGCGACAAGCTGGGCGCCTTCTCGCTGGCCGCCGAGGGAGACCGCGAGGGCCTGCTGGCCGCGATGGTCACGGTGCTGATCTCGTTCAAGATGGGCGCGTCGCTCCAGGCGCTCTTCGCCCGCGTGGGCGGCGGCATCTTCACCAAGGCGGCCGACGTGGGGGCCGACCTCGTAGGTAAGGTCGAGGCGGGCATCCCCGAGGACGATGCACGCAACCCGGCGACCATCGCCGACAACGTTGGTGATAACGTCGGCGACGTGGCGGGCATGGGCGCCGACCTGTACGAGAGCTACTACTCGAGCATCATCGCCGCCATCGCCCTGGGCGTGTCGGCGGCCTTCAGCGTCACGGTGCTCCGCGGCCTGGAGGGCGGCTTCGAGCTGGCCATGAAGGTTGGCACGCTGCCCATCGTGCTGGCCGGCGTGGGCATCATCGCCTCGATCATCGGCGTGTTCGCCGTTCGGACCAGCGAGGACGCGGGCTTCAAGCAACTCCTCAAGAGCCTGCACATGGGCGTGTGGCTGGCCAGCGCCCTGCTGCTGCTGGCGGCCTTTGGCGTGCCCTTCCTGCTGCTGGGCGACCCGGACGTTGCCCGGGCCCTTGGCGTGCAATGGTGGCAGTTCGGTCTGTCGATCTCGGCGGGCCTGCTGAGTGGTCTTGTGATCGCCTGGTGGACCGAGTATTGCACCAGCTACGAGCACCCGCCCACCAAGCGCATCGCGCGGCAGGCCATCACCGGGCCGGCGACGGTCATCATTACGGGTATTGCCGAGGGCATGAAGAGCACCTGGCTGAGCATCTTCGCGGTGGTCGTGGCCATCCTGGTCGCCTTCGGCGTCGCGGGCGGCAACGAGAACCTGCTCATGGGCCTGTACGGCGTGGGCATCGCGGCGGTTGGCATGCTGGCCACGCTGGGCATCACGCTGGCGACCGACGCGTACGGCCCCATCGCCGACAACGCGGGTGGCAACGCGGAAATGAGCGGCCAGCCCCCCGAGGTCCGCGAGCGCACCGACCTGCTGGACTCGATCGGTAACACGACCGCCGCGACGGGCAAGGGCTTCGCCATCGGCTCGGCCGCGCTCACCGCGCTGGCCTTGCTGGCCGCGTACGTGCAGGTCGTGCAGTACCACACCAACAAGCAGACGACCAAGTTCGCCGAGCAGCAGGCCGCCCTGGTGAGCACGGCCGGCCCGGGCACCTACGCGGTGTACGAGGGCCATCGGCGCTTTGGCGTCTACACCCAGGACGAGAACAACGAGACCACCTACACCGGCGGCGCGCTGGTGCTGGACACGTTCCAGTTCGACGAGATGGGCCAGCAGGGCGATCTGGCCGGCAGCGAGATCATGGACCAGTTCCTGCCCGGCGATTCATTCGCCGTGAGCTGGACGGGCGACACGACCGACCTGCGCCTGCAGCGCAACCTGACGCTGACCGGCGGGGTCACCCACGGCGACCACGTGCACGAGGTCGAGCTGCGTGTGGTGAATACCGGGCAGATCTCCATCGCCGACGTGCTGCTGTTCTACAACGTCTCGCTCACCAGCCCCACGCTGCTGGGCGGCCTGTTCATGGGCGTGATGCTGACGTTCCTGTTCTGCGCCCTGACCATGGACGCGGTGGGCCGGGCGGCCAATATCATGATGCAGGAGTGCCGCCGCCAGTTCGGCGAGATGCGCACGCTCTTCCGCAAGGACGGCATGAGCGAGGAGGACATCGCCAACCCGCAGAGCTGGCCCAACCAGGTCGGCTCGGGGGCCGAGACCTACCCCAACTACGCCAAGTGCGTGACCATCGCCACCAACGGCGCTCTCAAGGAGATGGTGCTACCCAGCATTTTGGCCGTCGTGGTGCCCGTGGCGGTGGGCATGGTCCTGGGCGTCAGCGGCGTGATGGGCCTGCTGGCCGGCGGGCTCATCACCGGCTTCGCCGTGGCGGTCTTCATGGCCAATGCCGGCGGCGCGTGGGACAACGCCAAGAAGCTGCTGGAGAGCTACGGCCGCATCAGCGCCAACGCCGCCATCAACGACGCGGCCCAGCGCGAGAAGATCCCCCATCAGATCCGTGACGACATTCTCACGCGCGCTAAGGAGATGGTCGCCAGTGGTCACGGCGAGGATTATGTCTACGGCAAGGGCAGCGACGACCACAAGGCCACCGTCGTGGGCGACACCGTGGGCGACCCCTTCAAGGACACGTCCGGCCCCTCGCTGAACATCCTCATCAAGCTGCTCAGCTCGGTGGCGGTGGTGTTCGCCGGGCTGGTGGTGAAGTTCGCCCCGGCCATCGGCTCGGCACTCGGCCTGAGCTGATTTCTCCGGCAGACCTTGATTCACGACCGGCCCGCACGCGAGTGGGGCCGGTTTTTTTGTGTGGGCTGCGAGACTGGCAACGCACTCGCGGTCCGCAAATGGCAACGGGCCACCGTAGGCGTTATGCCCAGGTCGCCCGGCGGCTTCCGTTGCCTCGTTCGGAGTGTCCTGACCGGCGGATTCGTGCCGCCCGTGCCAGATGTATCGGCCTGTCCGGACGGCCACTGAAGCGAATCGAACCAGTTTCCCCGGATCGCAATAAAATCGGTATATGTTTGGATATTTTCGCCTCTATCACAGATTGTCGGGGCCAATCTGTCGGTTGGGGCCCGCTGGTATGCTGACTGATTCCTATAATCTCACGCCTGCCGTCCGTTGGGGCCGATGGATCGCCCCATGCGGAGCATCCGTCGCAACGATGCCGCGGCGGCTGGCCAGGAGGGCGACGCGGCAGTGCGGTACCTTGACCGTATCACAGGTTTGTTCAGTGTCGATATGGGTATCGACCTGGGCACGTGCAATACCCTCGTGGCCGTCCGAGGCCAGGGCATCGTGCTGAATGAGCCCAGCGTGGTCGCCGTGCGCAAGGGCACCAATGAGGTCCTCAAGAACGGCCAGGCCGTCGGCTGGATGGCCAAGGAGATGCTCGGTAAGACGCCCGGCTCGATCGCCGCGGTGCGCCCGCTCAAGGACGGCGTGATCAGCGACTTCCAGATCACCGAGGCCATGCTGGGCTACTTCATCAACAAGGTGAACAAGCTCACCCGCAACTGGGGCTTCATCGGTCCGCGAGTCGTCATCAGCGTGCCCAGCGGAATCACCGCCGTCGAGAAGCGGGCGGTCTTCGATAGCGCCGAGCACGCCGGCGCCCGGCGGACGTATTTGCTCGAGGAGCCCGTCGCGGCGGCGATCGGCGCCGGGCTGCCCGTGGCCGAGCCCACCGCGAGCATGATCGTCGACATCGGCGGCGGCACCACCGAGGTGGCCGTCATGTCGCTGGCCGATATCGCCGTGTGCGAGAGCGTCCGCGTCGCCGGCGACGACATGGACGAGGCGATCATCAACCACATGCGCCGCACCTACAACCTGATGATCGGCGAGCAGACCGCCGAACGCATCAAGATCGAGCTGGGCTCGGCCGGCAACACCGGCGAGGAGAGCACCATCGAGGTGCGCGGCCGCGACATGATCAGCGGCCTGCCCCGCAAGGCCACGATCACCAGCGAAGAGATCCGCGAGGCCCTCAGCGAGCCCATCGGCCAGATCATCGAGACCGTGACCCGGACACTCGAGAAGGTCGAGCCAGAGCTGGCCGCCGACCTGGTCGAGAACGGCATCATGCTCGCCGGTGGTGGGGCGTTGCTGCGCGGCCTGCCCGAGGTGCTCCGCAAGGCGACCGGCCTGGAATGCATCCTGGCCGACGATCCATTGACGTGCGTGGCCCGCGGCACGGCGATCTACCTCGAGCACATCGAGGAGTGGAAGGCCACCCTCGAGAACGATATCGACATGTAGCGGGCCGCTGCCCGTTTCTCCCGGGGCGCCATGGCCGGACCACTTTCCAGAAGACCCAGTGCTCGAACGCTGCTGCGTGCCAGCCTCGTGGTGCTGTTCCTACTGGCCGTCGTCCCCATGCGTTTTACGCGCTGGACCACCGGCTTTGCGGACGTCGCGGTGACCGTATCGGCGCCGGTCAGCAACGCCGTGCGTTGGATCGCCGACCCGCTCACCCGGCCCTTCCGCCGCACGGCCGATCCGGCCTTGGCCGAGCAATACAAGCGTGAGCTCGAGGCGGCCCGCCAGCGATCCCTGGATCTTGAGTTGAAGGTCCGCGAGCTGGAAAGACTGGTCTATGAGCTGCAGCGCGGGATCGATCTGACCCCCGAGCTCGGCGTTCGGCAGGTGGCGGCACCCGTCATCGGCCGGTTCAGCGAGAGCTCGAGCGCGGCGCTCCAGGTTCGGGCCGGCACAGGCCGGGGTGTGGTTGAGAACTCGGTCGCTGTCGTCGAGGGTCTCCAGTTGCTGGGCCGGGTCGAGCGGGTCACCAGCGCATGGTGCGTGGTCAGGCCGATCACCGACAACGCCGCGGGCGGCATCATGGCGCTGGTCATGACCTCCGAGAGCCTGGACAGCGGCATCCAATGTAGGCTCGAGCCCGCCGGTGGCGGGCTGTTGAAGGGCCCGGCGGCATGGCAGCCCGAGTTCGAGGGCGAAGAACCCGTGGAGATCGTCGTGGGTATGACCGTCCGCTTGCGCGACGAGACCTGGCCGCGCAGCGCACAGATGCTCATCGTGGGCGAGGTTGTTGAAGTCGCGCCCGCGCCCGACGAGCCCACGCGGACCGTCATTACCGTCGCGCCCACCGTGCCGCTGCAACGCGTGAGCGAGGTCGTGCTCCGTGTGCCGATCGATCCCGAGGTCGAAACCGTTGGTTCGGGCCGGGAGGGGGGCACGCCATGAACTGGCCCGTGTTCGCCATTCTGGCATATCTGACGCTCGGGCTCGAGCGTGGCCTGCGTGATGCGTTGGCCATTGGCCCCGTGCAGCCCAGTTTTCTGATGGCGCTGGGGGCCTACATCGCCCTGAGCGCGCCGCCCATGCACGCAATCTGGGCGTGCCTGGCCATCGGGTTGGCGCTCGACCTCACCGGCGGGTGGCCCATGCTCGCCGGGGCCGCTCAGCCGCTGATCGGGCCCTACGCGTTGGGCTGCGTGCTGATGGCGCAGGTCGTCCTGACGCTCCGTGGCAAGCTCGTACGCCATCACCTTGCGACCCTGGCCATGCTCACGCTTTTCGGCGTCGTCGCGTCCCAACTGGTTGTGGTGGTCATGCTGACAATCCAGAAGCTCACCGGGGCGCCCCTTGCGTTCGAGCCAGGTCGGGAGCTGCTGATCAGGTTTGGAGCCGCGGGGTATACCGCTCTCGTAGCCCTGCCGCTGGGCTTGCTCCTCATCGCCGCCGCGCCGCTGCTGGGTTTCACCGGCCATAGCCCCAGATCCTGGCAGCGACGGTCATAGTCTCTCCCAACACGCACAGGAGCATGCCTTGAAACTCATCCTGTTTGATGATGGCAAGGGCGAACTGGCCCCGCTGACCGATCTACGGCCGGCCTTCGGCATCCGCACCGGCGCCTGGACCGCGGTCGAACGCTGGTCCAACGCCGGCATGCCGCCCGCGAGCCTGCTCGTGCCCGAGCACATGGCCGAACTCGCCTCCGCCCTGCATTCCAGGATCCCGGTGAACCAGACCCCGCCCGAGGGGGCTGTGCTGGTCAACGGCCGCTGGCCGCTGGCCGCCCGGTTCCTCGAAGACGTTGCGGCGCTCGAGCCGGGGCATGGGCTCGTCCACGACGGTGCATTGCTCGCCGCCTGCGTCGCCAGCGGTGGGGCCGATCCGCTGTCAACCGACTCATACACCACCGCCGAGCATGAGGCGCAACTTCTCGACCGTTGCTGGCACGTGCGGTCGCTCCGCGACGAATGCCTCTCCTACGACCTGGCCCACATGGCGCCGGCGAAGGGGGTGGTCGTCCGAGAGGGTGCCAGGGTCGCCGAGAGCGCCGTGCTCGATGCCAGCAGTGGAGCGATCGTGATCGGCGAGAATGCCACCGTGGGTCACCACGCCGTTGTCATCGGGCCGGCCTATGTCGGACCGGGCTCGACGATCGTTGAGCACGCCACCATCCGCCCCAATACGGCCATCGGCCCGGTGTGCAAGGTCGGCGGCGAGGCCACCGGCGTCATCTTCCAGGGCTATGCCAACAAGGCCCACGAAGGTTTCCTGGGAGATTCCTATGTCGGTATGTGGTGCAATCTGGGCGCGGGCACGACCAACAGCAACCTGCTCAACACCTACGGCCCGGTTGTCGTCGACCGCCAGCGCACGGGTGAGACCTTTCTGGGCTGCGTGCTGGGCGACCATGTCAAGACGGCGATCAGCACGCGCATCATGACCGGTGCCGTCGTGGGCACCGGCACCATGTGGGCCGCGACGAGCCCCATCGCCGGGCGCGTTGGTGCCATGCGGTGGGTGACCGACGTCGGAGAGAAGGCCTATCGGCCCGAGAAGTTCCTGGAAGTTGCACGGGCAGCCATGGCGCGAAGGGATGCCGAGCCAACTCAGGCGGAGATCGCGCGGTTCGCGAGCCTCACGGGCGACTGATCGGGTCTGTAACGGGCTCCCCGAGCCTTCCACACTGGAACGATTCCAAGGCGCAATCCTGGGCCCTATGCTGTTCCATGCATCTACGCCATAGCGATCATGATCACGGGCCCAAGGAGGTTCCCGTCAAGTTCATCCTTGAAGACCCCGAGGCCCTCACCGGCTCGGACCGCAAAGAGTGGGAGGTCTTGGCCGCCAAGGGCGAGCACCTGCTCGAGGTTGCCATCGACAACGGCATCAACATCGAGCACGCCTGCGGGGGCGTGTGCGCCTGCTCGACCTGCCACGTCTATGTCGAGAAGGGAATGGACGACGTCGCCGAGGCCACCGAGGCCGAGGAGGACCGCGTCGAGGAGGCTCCCGGCCTGCAGATGAACAGCCGGCTGAGCTGCCAGTGCGAGGTCGAGGGGGATGGGCCTATCACGGTGCGTGTTCCCGCGTGGAACCGCAACGCGGTGAAGGAAGTCCCGCACTAGCGCAGAATGCCAGATGCCAGAGGGTCTCAGGCGGTCGCGCCGGCGATCGCGTCGGAGGCCTGATCGGCGAAGGCCGCCAAGTCAAAGTCCTTCACGGTGATCCCGCCCGCGTCGTGGGTGGAAACCGTCAGGGTCACCTTCGAGTAGCGGATGAGCACATCGGGGTGATGCTGCACGCGCTCGGCCTCATCTGCCACCTCGTTGACGAACCGCATCGAGGCCTTGAAGTCGGCGAACTCAAAGGTCCGCTGGATCTCGCCGCCGACCTCGGTCCACTCGGGGTGATTTGCCAGGCGATCCTTCACCTCGGCTTCGGAGAGCTTCTCCATCGTGCCACACTCCATCCAACCGGAACTCAGGCCACGCGACTCCTCCGCATACCGCCCGCCGGGCTCCAACGGTAGCGCTCGGGGCGCGCGAACCAACCCACCCCCAACGGCAACCCTACAAATGACGCCGTGAGTTCCCGTTCCTCCCACGAGATCACCAGATTGGCCCCATCACCAACCGGGGCTCTGCACCTGGGCAACGCCCGGACATTCGTGGTCAACTGGATTCTGGCGCACCAGCACGGCTGGCGGATCGTGATGCGGATCGAGGACCTCGACGGCCCGAGGGTGAAGCCAGAGGCCATTGACCACACGCTCGACATCCTCGCTTGGCTGGGGCTCGACTGGCACGGGAGCCCGACGATCCAGAGCCACGATCTGGAGCCCCATGCACGGGCCATGGACACCCTGGCACGCGCGGCGCTGGCATATCCCTGCGAGTTGACCCGCAGCGAGATCGCGGCGGCCGCGTCGGCCCCTCACGCGGGAGATGCGGCGCCCGCGGCCATCACCCGGCCCAGGCCCGTGAAAGCCACACATTTCGCCAACCGGCAGACGAACTGGCGGTTTGCTACCCCCGATGGCCCGGTGATGATCGATGATGCCCTGGCCGGCCGCACGGTCATGAAGCCGGCCGGCGAAGCGGGGGATTTTGTCATCTGGACCAAGCGCGGCACGCCCGCGTACCAGCTTGCCGTGGTCGTCGATGATGCTCGCCAGGGGGTGACCCGCGTCGTGCGGGGCGACGACCTGCTGCCCTCGGCCGGCCGGCAGGTGCTCCTGTATGGCGCGTTGGGCATCGCTCGACTCCCCGCGTACACGCACCTGCCGCTGGTGCTTGGCCCGGACGGCCGCCGGCTGGCCAAACGGCACGGAGACAGCCGCCTTGCGACTTATCGGGGGCAGGGCGTGCCGGTGGAGCGCATTATGGGGCTTCTGGCCCACTGGTCGTTGGCTGACCAGCCCCGGGTGGCGATGGACTTGGCCGAGTTCGCCAGCCGCTTCGAACTCGATACCATGCCCCGCGGGCCTGCCCGCTTTACGCCGGAGGATGACGCATGGCTTCTCGGACGATCCTGATAACGGTCTTTGCTCTGGTGGCCATGCTTCTGGGTGCCTGCGTGCCCAACGAAGCGGTCTCCAACGATGTTGAGACCATTACAATCAACGGCCAGGCGTTCTTCATGGAGATCGCCGCCGACGACGCCACACGCCTGAAAGGCCTGGGCGGCCGGGAGCAGATCGAGCCCGACGGCGGGATGATCTTCGTGTTCCCTCGCCCTCGGTCACTCGAGTTCGTGATGCGTGACTGTTTGGTGCCGATCGATATCGCGTTTCTGGACCAGTTCGGCACAGTCGTTGCGACGCACGAGATGCCCGTCGAGCCTCAGGAAGAAGGCGAGAGCCGGCAGGCCTACGAGAGCCGTCTGACGCGGTACCCCAGCCGGGCGGCCGCCCAGTTCGCGCTTGAGTTCAAGTCCGGCAAGCTCCGAGAACTCGGCCTGGAGCGTGGCGATAAGGTTGAACTGGACTTTGCCCGACTTCAGAAGATTGCACGCTAGACCGATACATCCCCAAAGACGCCGCCGCGGGGATGCTGGTGGCGAGCGGGGAGGGCTCGGTTTGGCGGCACCCAGTGTTATCGTGGCGAGTACCGACGCCTGCGCAGCAGGGCCTCGCGCCCGGTGGCAGGCGGTCGCGCAGGCCTTTGGTGACGACGCGCCCACGCACAAGTTCGTCGATGTTGGCGATCTAGCCGATGCGTTAATCGCCCAATCCGAGACTGGCGCGGACGGCGGAGTGCAAGCCGTCCTGGTACTGCTGGACGAGGGGACCGCCAACGCGACCATCATCGCCTTGGCGAACCTTCTGCACGACGTCTCGGCGTTCGGGTTTGTGCTTATGCCGGGCATGCCCGAAGACGTGAGCAATCAGATCAGCCGAGGCGGGCTTGTCGGCGCCGACAGCGGCCTGCCCGACCAGGCGATCGCCACGAGCCTGCGTGCGCTGTTTGGCCGGCAGCAATCGATTGCCGACCTGCAACGCGAGTTGCGGATCCTGACGAGCGCGCAGGGCGGCGTCCGGCAGGAGATGGACCGCATGCACGAGGAACTGAACCTCGCTGCGGTGATCCAGCAGGAGTTGTTGCCCGCTGCCCTTCCCGAGGCCGACGGTCTCGAGTGCGGCGTGTTGTACCGACCGGCGACATACGTGAGCGGCGATATCTACGACGTGACCCGGCTCGACGAGGATCGGTTGTGGTTCTTCGTGGCCGATGCGGTGGGCCACGGCGTGCCGGCGGCCCTGCTGACCATGGTCATCTCGCGGAGCCTTCGCAGCGGCGCGGCGAATCGCACGCCGGCCCAGGCAATGACGGCGCTCAACGCTGACCTTGTGCGAACTCAGCGAGGCCGCTCGCGCTTCGCCACGGCGGTGTGCGGAACGTTCAATCTTCGTACGCACGAGGTCACCTTGTGCACGGCGGGCCATCCGCCAGCGCTCATCATGGGTGGGAGCGAGTCCCAATCATTCGACTCGGGCGGCGCGCTGCTGGGTGTCTTCGAGGGCGAGCCGTACGAGCAACTCACCTTCAGGTTGCAACCTGGGCAGACACTCCTGTTGTACAGCGACGGGTTCGAGACGGCCTTCACCAATGGCGATGAGGTGCGCAAGGGTTCTGCCGTCGGGAAGCTGGACGTGCAGGCCTATCTCGCGGAGTTCGCGAACCTGCCCTGGCTCGGTTCGCACGATGGTGCCTCGACGGCCGAGGCGATGCGCAAACTCGCCGAGCGGGTGGACTGCCAGGCGGGCTCTCTGCACCAGCAGGACGACCTGACGGCGGTGGCCATCGCGCTGAGCCCCCAAGCCAGGCACGGCAGCCAGGCCGCGTAAGCCGCGATCAGATTCGTGTGCGCGCTCTACGCGGCCGCGCTCGCGGATGGGGAATCGGAAAGTGACAAGCGGCGCGTCGCTTTTTGACGAGCGGACAGCCGATTGGGCACGCGGCCCGATCGGCTGTCGGGGCGTGTTCCGGTTCGGGGATATTCAGCCTTCGGCCAGCGCCTTTAGCTTCTGGAGGCCGTCCTGCCAGCCTTCCTCGAAGCTCGTGGGCAGATCGTCTGGGTACTCGCCGGCCATGCGGTGCTCGACGCTCACGCGCGTGCCCCCACCAGAAGGTGAGTCGGCGGGCTCGAAGGTGATGGTCATGTTGGCGATGAACGCGCTGGGGACGGTGCAGTCGCCACGCATGCGGATCTTCCGGCCGGGCTTGAGCATGGTGATGGTGCCCAGGACGTTCTGGTCGGGCGGACCATCGGTGCGCTGGGTCTCGAAGTAGAAGTGGCCCCCCAGCTTGCGTTCGACGATGGTCTTGACCGTCTGTCGTTTCTCGTCGCTCTCGTAGAACCAGTCGTGCGCGCGGTCGAAGAACAGGTCGTACACCTTCTCCGGCGGGGCGTCGATGGCAACCTCGGTCTGGACGACGGCGGCCGCAACGGTGATCGTTTCCATTGGCATTGTCGACTTCTCCTGTACTCGCTCATGCTCGCTCTCGGCGAGCCTCTGAAGCCCGACGAGCGAACCGGCCCATCGGTCCTGGTACCTGCCGACCCAACGCTCGTACACCCGGCGCAGGGGCACAGCGTTGAGGTAGTTGAACTTCTGGCGCCCCTCCTTGCGCGATATCACCAGCCCGGCGTCCTCGAGCACCGACAGATGCTTCATCACCGCGAACCGGCTGAGCGCGGGAAACGCCCCCGCCAGGTCGCCCGTGGTCGAGCGTCCCTCACGCAAAAGGTCGAGGATTGCCCGCCGCGTCGGGTCGCTCAGGGCCTTCCATACGCCGTCTGGATCGATCTCCGGCTGGCCGGTGGACGCATCCATGCCCGGGCTAGCGATCAGAACAACGGCGGCATGCCGAACACACGCCGCGCCGCGCTGATCTGCCCGGCGTGGAAGGCCTCGTGTGAGGCCAGCGAGCCCATGAGCATGGTGCGATCCTTGGCGAGCTGGGCGATGCCGCCGGTCAGGGGCTCCATCAGCTCACTCTCGCTCAGCCCGCTGAACCACGCGACCACGGCCGAACGCGATCGTGCCAGTCCGTCGAGCAGTTCCTCGCGACTGGGGTGGTCCTGGGCCCCGGGCTTGCAGGTGCTGCCGCCCTTGAACATGTCGTGCCACTGGGTTGACAGGACGGGCTCGCCCCCGCCCAGCGAGGTCCGCACCAGGTCGTCGGTCACGGCGATGTGCCCCAGGTTCCAGGCGGCGTGGTTGCCCCCTTCTGCTGGGACCTCGTAGAACTTGTCGTCCGGTGTTGCCTTGGCCATCTCCAGAAGCAGGCCACGGGCGAACTCCATGTTGCGAAGGCCGTCTCGTACGTGAGTAAGGGGCTGGGCAGCGGAAGGGGCGTCGGTCATCGGGAGGGCTCCATGGCGTATGGCCGACCTCCAAGGCCGGCCAAATGAGTGACTCAATGGTAACATATTTGCCTGCGATGTCAAGCTGGTCGTTGCGAACCGCGGTCCAGCCGTGAGAATTCCCGGCTATCGGTCCCTTCACGCCGCTCTGGCGACCCCGGCGGGCGTTATCCTGTCGGTAATGGGAATCGGCACTGTACTACTTGACCGTGGGGTCATCACCCAGGCCCAACTCGACGACGCCCTGGCCCAGCAGCGGTCCACAGGTGAGCGGCTGGACAAGGTACTGATCCGCATGGGCGTGGTCGACGCGGACCGCATCCTCCAGACCATCGGTGACCAGTTCCACCTGGACGTGGTCGATCTGGACTCGACGGTGGTCGAGCCCAAGGTGCTCCAGGCGTTGCCGGCCAGCCTCGTGCAGAAGCAGCGGTGCGTGCCCATCCGCCGCGACAACGGCACGCTGACCGTGGCCACCAGTGATCCCTTCGAGTTGGGCGTGCTCGATGAGCTGCGGCTGCTCACCGGTCACAGCATCGAGGTGGTGCTGGCCGACGACGACGGGCTGCAGCGATTCATTCGCGCGAACTACGGCGTGGGCTCGGACACGCTGGATGCGCTGTCGGCTGAGGCGGGCGTCGAGATCAAGGGGAAGGGCGGCGACGAGGACGAGATCGAGCAGGCCCAGGAGGCCAGCGTCATCAAGCTGGTCAACGACATATTGCTCGAGGCGGTGCGCGAACGCGCCACCGACGTGCACATCGAGCCCTACGAGCACCAGCTCAATGTCCGCTATCGCATCGACGGTGTGCTCCAGCGTGCCAATGTGCCCGAGTCCATCAACCGCTTTTCGGCGGCCATTATCAGCCGTCTGAAGATCATGGCCAGCATGAATATCGCCGAGAAGCGCAAGCCGCAGGATGGCCGCATAACCCTCAAGCAACGCGTGCCCGACGCCAACGGCCGCATGGTGCTCCAGGAGTTCGATCTCCGCGTGAGCGTGATCCCCATGCTCTTTGGCGAGGGGGTGGTTCTTCGAATCCTCAACAAGTCGGCCGTGCTTATGGAGCTCAGCGACCTGGGCATGCCCAAGTGGATCGAGGACGGTTGGAACGAGCTGATCGAGCGGCCCTATGGCATCCTGCTGGTCACAGGGCCGACCGGCTCGGGTAAGAGCACCACGCTCTACGCCTCACTCAACCGCATCGTAAGTGACGAGATCAAGGCCATCACCGTCGAGGATCCGGTAGAGTACCACGTCTCGGGCGTCAATCAGATCCAAGTCAACGCCCAGGTTGGCCTCAGCTTCGCGGCGGGCCTGCGAAGCATCCTGCGACACGATCCCGACGTGGTCATGATCGGCGAGATCCGAGATAAGGAAACGGCCGAGACGGCCATCCAGGCGAGTCTCACGGGCCACCTGGTCTTCAGCACGCTGCACACCAACGACGCCCCGGGCGCGATGACGCGTCTGCTTGATATGGGCGTCGAGCCGTTCCTGGTTTCGTCCAGCGTGGAGGGCGTGCTGGCCCAGCGGCTGGTCCGCCGCGTGTGCAAGCATTGCGCGACGACCTACACCCCCGAGCCGACCGACCTGCCGCCGGGCTTCGAGCCCGATGTGGATGGAACGCTGACACGGGGCGCCGGCTGCCGAGAGTGCCGCCAGAGCGGCTACCGCGGGCGCATTGGCCTGTACGAGTTGATGAAGAGCAGCGACCGCCTGCGCGACGACATCATGCACGGGCGAAGCGCGGGCGACGTGGCCCGGCATGCGCTCGAGGACGGCGTGCTGGCCCGCATGAGCCAGGACGGCTTCGCGAAGGCTCGGGCCGGTAAGACGACCATCTCCGAAGTCATGCGCGTGCTCACGATCTAGGGATTTGCTTACAAGACGACGGGCTCGGTTGGGCCCGTCAGCAGCCCGGCTTGTGTTCCGGCAAGGAAGAGTTCTCGCAGGGCCTCCCGGCCGGGATCGCCCATACTCGCTGTCATATCGCTGACGTACATCTCCAGGTAGCGGTCCAGCAGGGCGTCGTCTCTCCATTCCGGACGGGTGTTGGCGTGCAGCCGCAGATACGCGCGCGTGTCGGCGGGGTTGCTGCGGGCGTGGGCGACGCTGGCGCTGAGTAGGGCGCTCACTTCGGCGACCGTGCCGGCGCCGTGCTCCTCGTCCAGGGCGGTCCGCACAACATTCAGGCCGAGCGGGAGGGGGTGGCGGGTCTTCGTGGTCCACCATTGGCCAAGATCGACGACCTGCTTGAGGCCCAGCGACTCGAACGTGAGCTGGGCCTCGTGGATGAGCACACCGGCGCCGACCGTGCCATCCTTCACAGCCGGCGCGATCTGCTGGAAGGGCATCTCCACCAGTGATATCTCATCGCGTGTATCGCCCAGTATGAGGCGAAGCACCAGCGCCGCGGTGGTGCGCTCGCCGGGGATGGCGATGTCCGGCTTCTTGGCCCGCACGCATCCATCGCAGTGCAGTGGGGCGTCGTTCCTGGCCACCAGCTTGGGGCCGTAGCCCTCGCCGAAGCTGGCCCCGCAGTCGGTGATGGTGTAGAGGTCGGCCAGGGCTGGCCACGCGGCGGCGCTGATGGCCGTGATATCCAGCGGGTGGCTGCGGGCCGTCGCGTTCAGCTGCTCGACGTCCTCGGGCCTGGGCTTAAACGTGAAGCGGCCCGTGTCGATCGCGGGGGGGCGAACCTGCTGGCCCGCGGGGTCGATGAAGCCCGTGAGCGGCCACCACATGGCCATGTCGTCGGCGTCGGGTGAATGGGCGAGTGTGAGGGAAACCTGCGTGGTCTGCGTCATCCCCAACGATAGAGCCCGCGACGTACGATCGGTCATGCGTCATTGGTATGGCCCGGGCCAAAGATCTCGCTCCGGCTCTCGATCGCGTTCGCGTTCGCGATCCGGTCGGCGATCAATATTGCACGGTGGCCCATCGATGGCGAGGGCCGGGGCGGGCCGGTTCACCGCCGGCCTGCGACGGCGTGTCGGAGGGGTCGGGGACCTGGCCCGCCGTGTGCCCGGCGGCCGCAGCCCGCGCGGCCGATCGGCGGCGGCGCTGATGGTCTCGTTGGGCGTGCACGCGGTGGTGCTGGGCCTGCTCGCGCTGGCCCTGCGCGGTGTGGTGTACAGCGGGTCGGGCACGGTCGTGAGCCTGGATCTGGGAGACGGGGCGGGCGAGGGTGAGACCTTCGCGCTGGCGCCGGCCATCGAGATGGACGACTCGCCGGAAGTACCCGAGTTGCCGGATGAAGAGCAACCGAGCGATCGTATCGCGAGTGCGAGCAGCGGCCTGCGCGCCGCGCTCGACAGGGTGGCGAGCGCACCCTCTGCCTCGGTAGAAGCCGCGCCGTTTGACCGCGGCGGCGGTTCGAGCATGGGTGGCGAGCCGCTGCTGGACCGTGGCGGTTCTGGTGGGCCGCTTGCTGGCCTCCGCGAGTCTACCGCCGTGCCCGCGCTTGACGGCGCGAGCTTCGCCGGCGTGAGCGCGCAAAGGGCTTCCAGTGTGGTTTATGCCGTCGACGCCAGCGGCGCGATGGTCACCAGCTTGCCTTTCGTGCTCGATGAGTTGCGGCGATCGGTCTCGGCTCTGGCCGCCGACCAGACGTTCGCGGTGGTGCTGTTCGGCCGTCGCGCTGGCGAGGACGACGCGGCCGCGGGCACCCGCGTGTTTCCGCCCGAGGGCCTGCTGCCGGCCACGCCGCGCCGCAAGGCCGAACTGTTCGCATGGCTTGATGGCGTCCAGGCCCGGGGGATCAGCAACCCGCTCGACGGCCTGCTCGTGGCCATCGAGCGCAAGCCTGAGGTCGTGTTCCTGCTGTCCCGAAGCATCCGCAGGACCGAGGGCGGGGGCGAGCGCGCGGGCGATTGGGGGCCCGGGCGCGAGGCCATCCTTCAGGAACTCGACGCCGCCAACCCGGTGCGAAAGAGTATCTTCGGCCCGCCCGCTCGGGCCGTGCAGGTCAAGTGTGTGCAGTTTCTCGAGGAGGATCCCACCGGGGTGATGCGCGCGATCGCGCGCGTGCACGGCGGGGGGAGCGACGGCCAGGATTCGTATCGCCTGCTTCCCGAATCGGAGCTTCGTCGTCGATGAAGTGGAGTGCCCTGTTGGTTGCGGGACTCCTGGCGTCGAGCGCACCGGCGCAGGATGATGCTTCCCAACGGCGTGCCGACATGCTCGCGAGCGTGAATATCGCCCTGGCCGAGGCTACTGCCGATGACGCCAGCGGTCAGGAGCGCGCCGCTGCTCTGGATCGCGCTATCCGGGCGCGTTCGGAGCTTATGTCCGCGCTGCCAGGCGATACGCATCTTCCCATCTGGATGCTCGACCAGGCCGCCGATATCCTGACGCGGCTGACCATGACG
This sequence comes from Phycisphaerales bacterium JB060, assembly GCA_044440025.1. Lineage (GTDB taxonomy): Bacteria > Planctomycetota > Phycisphaerae > Phycisphaerales > UBA1924 > JAHCJI01. The sequence continues at coordinate 17,326 of JBITAF010000134.1, forward strand.
CTTGCTGATGCACGTCTTGTGGTGGGTTTGCCCGACCGGTGGGACCGGGACGAGGCAGTGCGAGCCGCGCAGTCAGCGTACGAACTCGCCCGCGATGCTGGCAGACGCATCGAGGAACGCTTCGAGCGGCAGCGGTCGATTCTGGAAGCCGGCGGCGAGCTGGCACCAGGTGATCGCGAGCTCAACCGCCGATTGGCTCAAACCCACAACGCGGTGCGCCGGCCGCTGCTCATGGGCCGTTCGCTCGCCCTGCGTATCGCCGGCGGCGACGAAACGGCCCAACCGGCCGAAGCCGTTGCACTCCTGGAGAATCTCCGCGTGGGCGAGGGCGAAGCGCGCAACGTCCGAGACGGAGCGCTGGCGGTCGCGCTGCTGGCCCAGAACGGCGGTGCACAGCGTGCCCTGCAACTGCTTGATGGCGTGCTCGCCCAGCGGGAGATCCCCCCGGGTTCGCGCGTGCATGCCGAGGCGGCGTTGCTCCGCGGCAGGCTGGAGCGGGGCGTCGATGCCCAGGCCGGCGCTTTGGCCGAAGCGGCCGACAACCCCCCCTTCGTCGACGCCCAGGGCTTGCACGACCCGGCCCTGCTCGTCCTGGCCACAGAGGCCCGCGCCCGCGTGCTGGTCGAGGGCGATCGGCTCGAGTCGAGCGCCAGGACGCTCATCGGCCTTGAGGATCGACTTGATCTGGGTAGCTCGCGTGACCAGCGGGCCTCCATCGCCGACGACAGATTGGCCGCGCTCGCCCAGGGCGGTCACGACTGGTCCGAGGTCTCGCCTGACGTCGTCCTCCGCGTCGCCAGATCGCTGGTTCTGCAAGATCGACCATTCCTAGACGAGCAGGCCATCGCACTTCTGGCCGCTTTGCTGGGGCGGTTCGAGGCGGACCGCGCCAGGGCATTGGAAGCGGGGGAGGAGCACGCCCATCCACCCGAGCGCCCCGCAGTGATGGAACTGCTCGCCCGCGTCGACCTGGCTACCGCAGGTCGGCTTGCCGACGACAGCCGCGCGAGCGAGCACCGCGTCCGCGCCCTGCGCTTGACGCACGAGCTACTCTCGACGCCTGGCGCCGATCTGGATGGGCTCCTGGCTCCCGCGGCGACGCTGTGCCTTGGAGAGAAAGGGGCAAGCCTCGAGCCGGCCCAGCAACGGGAGATTCTCGCCGCCGCGATCGCGCAGGGGCCCGTGCACCCCTTGGCCTCTCGGTGGCGATTGGGCCTGGCCGCGAGTCTGATGGCCGCCGATCAGCAGTGGCCCCGAGCCCTTGGATTGGCCGAGCAGGCGATGAGAAGCGCCGACGCCGCGACCCGCGCCGACGCGATCGTCCTGGCCGGAGCTGCGCACGCGCTGCTGGTCGAGCGAGCCGGCGAGGGGGTCGGAGGGCTCTCTGACCTCGAGTCGGCGCTCGTGTTTGTTCGGCAGCACCCCGACGCGACGGGTATCGACCGGGACGAGTTGGCCATGCGGGTCGCCAGAGCGCTGCTGGCCCGTGGGCGTGGGGGAGACGCCCTTGGCGCGATCGCGGCGATCGAGGGCGTGGCGGGCGTGGAAGCGACGATCCTGCGAGCGAGCGCACACGACGCGGCCGGCCAATCCGACCTTGCGTTCGCTGGCTTCCTTGAGGCCTCGCGGTCGCTCAGGCCCGGGGACGGTGACCAGTACTGGCAGGTGTGGACACGGATGCTGGAGTTGCTCGATGCCGAGCGGGGTAAGCGGCTCGGAAACGGCAACCGCGCCAGTGCCGAGGCGATGGAGGCGAGGATCCGGGGCTATCTGCTCAGGCTCAAGAGCATCGATGCGGACCTTGGTGGCCGGCCATGGGCGCACCGGCTGGAACGTGTTGAAGCCAACTTAGTGAAGTAGCTCGGGCAAGAAATAGTGGTGCCGATCAGAGGTGCTCTTCGAGCCAGGCGAGATACTTGTCGGCGCTGGCGTAGCCCTCGAGCATCGCCACAGGCTTGCCATCGCGAAGGATCACGGTGCTCGGGAACGCGCGGACGCCCAGTTGCTCAAGGGCGGGCATGGCGACCTGCGTGTCGGTCCCATCGATCATCACCGGCTGGGAACGCTTTGTCAGCATCGCGCGGACCCGATCTTCACTGAGGGTTGTCCGCTTCAGTTCCTGGCACGGTCCGCACCAGTCGGCCGTCACCACGGCAACAACGGGCGTGCCTTCCTCGAATGACACCGAGGACAGGCTCGTGGTCACAGGCATGAAGTCCGGGATTTCGGCCGTCGCCCCACCCATGATCATCCGGGCGAGCAGGAGCCCCGAGGCGGCGAAGATCAGCAGCGTGATAAACACGCTCGCAACAGGGCGGCGAACTGGAGCGGCGGGGGGCGTAGTCTCGGCTGAGTTGTCCATGGGTGGTCCCTTTCGTAAGCCATGCGGGAATCACGCCAACGCGCGCGGGGGCGGTGGTATTCGGCTTCTTTGGCAGGCCCCGTGTTATTGGAGCAGCAGCATCTCGGTGAGGTCGTTCAGGCTCACCACGCCCACGGGCTTGTTGTGCTGCACCACGATCGCCAGGTCCGCTTCGGCCGCCAGGATGCGCCGGATCGCGACGATCGATGGTGTGTCGGGAGATACCAGAACCGCAGGTCGCAGGCGTTCGGGCTCGGTTGGTTCGCCGGCCAGCAGAGAGATCGCCGATGCGATGCCCAGCACCCGGCCGTGGCCGTCGGTCACCGGCACGGTCGTGGCGGGGGTGGGCCCGAGCGCGCGGCGGATGCGATGGTGCGACCAGTCTGCGTGGATCTTCTGCGCCATCGACCACGACAGCATCTCGTCGCCCACGCGGCCGCGGCCCACCGCCAGGGCCCGATCCAGCAGCGTGGAGTGCTCGTCGCTCATGCCGCGCGGCCCGCCGGCCTCCTTGAGCGTGTTGGCCATCCGCTGGCGAGCGTCGGAGGAGCCACCCAGGCCAGCGCCGCCGATCAACGTTGTCATCACCCGGCCGGCGATCATGACCAGTGGCACCACGCCCAGCAGCACGTAGAACACGCGCAGCCCGCGTAGGACCGGAGCGAACAGGTAGGTCAGCCGGTCCGCACCGGTGCGAAACAGCTCCTTGGGCAGCGACTCGCCGAAGATGAGGATGATGGGCGTGACCACGATCGATTGCACGATAAGCGTGGGAATGGGCCCCATGCCCGTTGCGCCAAGGAGCGCCGAGACACCCAGCACGCCGATGTAGTTGCACACGTTGTTGTGCACCAGCAGGGTGGAAAGCAGCCGGTCGGTTCGGCCGATCTCGCCGCGCAACATGATGGCGGCGGGGTCGCCGCGCAGTGCCCGGGTCTCCAGCCCCAGGCGGCCAAGGGCGTACACGCCCATCTCCAGCCCGCTGGCCAGGGCCGAACCGGCCAGACCGATCAGGGCCACCAGTGTCCAGAGTACCGCTTCGCCGGTCGTCATGGCTGGGCCTCCCCGGCTGGGGCGTCCAGGGTTTGTGAGACCAGACGAACGAGCACGCGATCGATGGTCCGGCCCGAGACGGCTTCTACCTGAACGTGGACGGGCCCGAAGTCGACCTCGTCGTCCACCTGGGCCAGCCGCCCGATGGCGGCCATGACGGCGCCGGCGATCGTGACCGCTTCTGGCGGCAGGTCGAAGTCCTGGGTTCGGTGTTCGGTGAACAGACGCGCCAACTCACTCACGGGCATGCGCCCCGGCACGCTCCAGCAACCCAGGCCGACCATGATGATCCCGTCCGCGCCGGTCTGGCCGTGCTCGAGGGGCATACCCACCAGCCCGCGTAGAAGGTCGGTAAAGTCGAGCATGCCCGTGCTCTCGCCGTGCTCGTCGACACACACAGCGGTGCGGGCATTGCGCTCTCGAAGCTGGTTCAGAACACGGTCCAGCCGGGCGTTCTCTGGTACGTAGATGGGCTTTTCGAGGATCGGCCTGCCGCGCGCCAGCGTGGCCTTGACGTCGAGAATGCGCGTGATCGTGGCGCCGCGATCATCGAACACCGGCAGCCTGTGCGTGTTCGCACGCTGGGCAAATCGGATGAGTTCCCCGATGGGCATATGCGGCGAGACGGCGGGCAGATCGAGACGGGGCGTCATCGCCACGCGAGCGCGCACGGCGCTGAGACCCACCACGCCCTCGAGCAGTTCCTGCTCGTGGTCGTCGATGGTGCCGCCGGTGGCGCCCGCGCGGATCAGGGTGCGCACGTCGGCGGCGTCGTGCGGTGCGTCGATGGGCGCCATGCGGATCAGCCGTGACAGCGGTGCGACGATGAGCGAGTCGAGCGCCATCAGCAGCCCGCCCAGAGCCAGGCTTACCGACATCAGCAGCGGGGCGGCGAGCCGCGACCAGCGCGTGCGGTACGTATCGGCCGCCAGTTTGGCCAGGATCTCCCCGAACAGGATGATCGCGACCAAAGGCAGCACTGCCGCCAGCACGCCAACGAGCGGAGAGCGGGTCGTCTGCAGCAGCAACGCTGCCGCAGCGAAGTACAGCACGTTGACGACCATGTTCAGCAGCAGTACGCAAATGAGCAGGCGGCGCGGCTTATCGAGCAACTCGTCGATGATGCCGGCGGCCTTTGGCGCCGAGCGTCGCAGCGCCACCCGCTCGCCATGCGTGAGACCAAAGAGTGCTGTCTCGCTTCCCGATGCGGCGGCGGACGCCACCAGAAGGCCTGCCATGAGCACGATCAATCCCAGCGCCAGCCCGCCGCTCGCCTCGGCGACGATCGGATCGGTCTGAACAATCGGGGCGGCGGTGGCAAGGGTGGCAAGCGTCATGGCTGGTGTGTCGATGGCTCAGGCGTCGGGCCCATAGGCGGGCATGCCCACCTGCTCGAGCATCCGCTCGAAGTATCGCCACTGTTGGAGCACACCCGCGACGGCCGACGCCCGCGCGTCATCCAGAGGGCCATCGCCCGGGCCAAACAGTTTGCCAAGTTCCTGTGCCAGGTCCGCCCGACGGTCGCTGGCCCACTGCCGCCAGCGGGCCACGGCCTGGGTGTCGCCCGCCTCGACGGCCTGCTCGGCTTCCTGCCGCACATCGAGGATCTCGGCCAGAAAGTCGGGAGGCAGGGGGGGTGGTTTGGCTCCCGGAGCGCGAATGGCTAACAGGGCACGGGCCCGGCGCTCTGGATCGATAAGCGTTGCGCGTGCCTCGTTGAGTGCGGATGGGTCGGCCGAACCGTCGCTGGGGGCCAGATCGGGATGGGCGGCGGCGATCCGTGCGAGATATGCCTGTTCGATATCTGTCTGGGAGAGATCGAAGGCAGCAGGGATTCCCAGGATGTCGAATGGGCTCGTCGCCATGGAGATCCCACGATAGGCCGGTGGCCATTTGGGGTTGACCGAACGCCCTGAATCGGCGAGGATGGTGTTGGCGGTGGCCGGCTTCGCGAGGGTCGGCCGGGGGAACGGAGGCCAGCCTTGCCATCACAGCACGTCGGGATTGTGGCCGTGAGCCCAGAGGGCGCTGCCCTGACCTACCGGCAGTTCCATCGCCACGCAACCCAGATGACCATGCCCGAGGATCGCCCCTGCGTGACCCTCCATGGAGAACCATTCGATCAGTACTTGCGCGCGATCGGCGAGCAAGACTGGGAATCAGTGGGCGTGCTGCTGCGTCGCTCGGCCGAGTACCTGGCGGCGGCGGGGGCCCAGTTTTGCCTCACGCCCGACCACGTGGTGCAGCACGCGGTCCAGATGGCCGAGACCGGCTGCCCCATTCCTTGGCTCACGATGGCACAGCTTCTGGCAGATCAGGTGGGCCAGGACGGCCGACAGAGCGTGGGTATTCTGGGCACCCGCATGGTGACCAACGGCTCGGCGTACCAGACCCACCTGGGCTTACGCGGCGTGAAGGTGATGACACCCAGCCCCGAAGAGGTGGACGAGGTGGACGCGATCATTTTCCAGGAGCTGGTTCTAGGGGAAACCCGTGAGGCCTCCCGCCAACGGCTGGGCGAGATCATCGCGCGTCTTGCCGACCGCGGCGCCGAGGCCATTGTGATGGGCTCGAGCGAGGTACCGCTGCTGCTGTCGAAGACGACCTGCCCGCTCCCGCTCTATGACCCTGGAGAAATCCAGGTTGTCACGGCGGTGCAGATGGCCGCCGGCCCTGCGGCGGCTTGATCCTGTTCATCGGCCAAACCGTACAAAATATGATCAGATTTGATTTTTGGGCATGTTCGAGAGCTTGTTCTTGATACGTCCCTCTGCAACCCAAATGTCTGGAATCACGAACAGAAGTGAGCGAGACGCTCAGAGTCAGGAAAATTGGCTGGACAAGTGGGGGTGCTTGCTGGTATCCTGACCCCGAGCAGATCCGCGTGCAAGGCGGGAGCCGCCGACAGGCGGTATCCTTGGCCGACCGACGGAGATCACGGTCGAGCGAAGGCCCTGCATCCCGCCCCACGCGAGCGTGCCGGTGACGACCTCACCGGCGGACAACAGGCTTCCTGACCGAGCAGCTTCGGTTAGGTGTGCCAACCACACCAACCCTCCCACGGGTCCCACGAGCACCAAGCCGGCCTGACGCCGATCCATAACCTGGAGCATCACCATGAGTGGCCAACGTACCGGTTCGTCCCGCCGCGCCAAGACCCCTTTCGGTCTGGGCCGCCTCCGTTCGCTGTATCGCTCGGCCGGTCAGGCTTCGGGTCGGCGCTCGATTGAGGGCCAGTCCGGGTCTGGTCAGATCATGGAACAACTGGAAGCCCGCATCCTGCTTGGCGGTGACCACCCCAGCTTCGAGCTCCCGCTGACGCCGACCTCGGGCACCGAGATCATCATCGACGGCATGAATGGCGAGGGCACCGAGGACGGGGTGATCGAGGGCGTGACGCCCGACGTGGCCGACGACCTGTTCCGCTTCGTGGCGCCCGAGAGCGACTTCGTGACCGTGTGGGCCGACACCCTGAACGTGGCGGGCGGTTCGGACCTGGACTCGCGCGTGGAGGTGTACGACATCGACGGCGCCCTGATCGCCCAGGGCTCGTCGCAGGGCGAACTGTCCGACGGGCTGTTCACCGACGGCTGGGCTGGCTTCATCGCCGAGGCGGGCGAGACCTACTTCGTCCGCATCCTGAGCGACGTGGACAACGCTGGCCAGGCGACCACCGGCGGTTATACCGTCCGCGTCGACGCCATCAGCAACAAGAATCTGGTCATCGAGACCAACCCCATGCCCACCCCGCCGGCCCGTTTCGGAGCCGGCACGGCCATCGACACCATCGCCCTGGAGGGCGACGACGCGGTGTACCGCATCGAGGCCGGCACCGACGATGCGTTCGACTCGCTGGCGACGTTCTACGCCGCCCTGCCCGACATGCCCCCGTCGGATCTGGACACGCGCATCGACATCTACGACGAGCAGGGCCGGTTCATCACCGGCGACAGCGACACGGGTCGCCTGCTGACGGGCTTTGACGTGGTCGAGTCTGCGCCGGGCGCTGTGTTCTACGTGCGCGTCCGAAGCGACCGGTTCGATCCCAGCGACAGTCGCTCGGTGGGCCTCTATCAGCTTAAGGCCGAGATGGTTTCCACGGTGGTCGAGATCGACCCGGTCACCCGCCGCGGCGAGGTGTTCGATGGCATCTCCGGGGCGTTCGATACGCGCCTTTACAGGTTTACCACCCAGGGCTCGGGCCTTTCGTTCGTTGGGGCGGTGGGCGCGGGCCTGGTGCCGCTGCCCGAGCCGGCCGTGCGGCTGTACGATGACAACGCCACCCTCGATGGCTTCAGCGATCTTGCTGGCATCGCCGATCTGCAGATCCAGCTCGAGGGCAACACCGAGTACTGGGTGGTGGTCGAGTCCTTCGACAACCCGCCGGGCGGCACGTACAACCTGTTCATCGAGAGCAACCACACGTTCCTGCCTACGCAGGACATCGACGACCACGTCGATCGCATCGAGGGCGAGGATCCCGAAGGCAACGAGTTGGAGTTCACGCCGACCGAGGGCTATACGAACCCCGATCAGTATGATTTCGTGCGTCGCCAGTTCGAGCAGGCAACACCGCTGCGCTTCAGCGATCCCTTCCTCTACACGCGAACCTTTGTTGATCCCAACGGCGTGTTCGACGACGTGGTCAATCCCATCTCCGATCGCAGCTACGTGCAGGAGGCCCTGGGCACCGGGCGCATCCACAGCAACGGCGACACGGACCTGTTCCAGTTCAGTCTGCCCGTTGACATGCTGGGCAACTACCCCGGCGACAACGACGACGCGGGCGATGCCCTCTTCGCGGGCGGGCAGGGCGACTTCATCATCAAGGGCACCGACAACGAAACCGGTGGCCCGCTGACGCGCAGCTTCCTGGGCATCTGGGACGCCCAAGACTGGTTCCCTGTCCGCGCTGGCGTGGACATGGCGATCTACTCGATGACGACCTGGCAGTTCGACGAGTCGGCCGAAATCGGCGGAACGGCGTTGATCATCGGGGGCGAGCTCCAGCACGCAGATTTCCAGCCCGCGCCGTTCATCGCGGCCTACGCTTATGACCCCACCCCCGGCGTCGAGGAGTACGTCCTCACGCCGCTGCCGTTCGACCCCGGTGGCATTGTGCGCTCGCTGCACGTGTGGGATCCGACGGACAGCAACGAACTGCCGGCGCAGCTCTTCATCGGCGGCGAGTTCGGGCTTGGCACCTACGGCGGGATTCCCGATGGTGGTTGGATCACCGACGGCGGATACGCCCCGCTGTTCGATGCGACCGGCGGAACCGTTCTTGCGCTCGAGAACATCCAGTACGTCGACCCGGAAATGGGCGACGGGAACGTCGACACGCTCTTCGTCGGCAGCACCGGCGGCACGCTTCGCTCGATCTTCTTCGACGAGGATCTGGGTGGGCTCGTCCAGGACACCCCGATCAATGTCGGCGGCACCGGCGTTGTTCACTCGCTCCAGACGCACCTGATTCCAGACCCGATGGGCGAAGAGGAGCCCGAGCCCGGCTTGGCCATCGGCGGCCAGTTCGACAGCCTGGGCGGGGCACCGGTGAACAACATCGCGCTGCGTGTGTTCGACCCAGCCGCGGCTGGAGGCGCCGGGCAGTTCGGCTTTAACAACATGGGCGGCGGCACCGATGGCCCCGTGTTCGCGCTGGACGTGTGGGACCGTGACGACGAAGGCGAGGACTTCCTCGAGGAGTTGGTCGTCGGCGGTGACTTTACCACCGCTGGTGGCGGTGAGATGAACTTCATCGGTTCGTTCAACACGCTCACGGGCTGGGCGCAGCTTGGTTCGGACCAGATCACAGGTGGTCCCATCGGGACCAACGGTCCGGTTCACACGATCGAGGTATTCATTGACGAAGAGTACGGCGTCGGAGTCAACCCGTTCGAAGTCAACCCGGTCGTGTACATCGGTGGCGACTTCACGATGGCCGATGGGGCGCTGGCCAGCCGAATGGCGCAGCTGACCTTCAGCGTCGACATCCTGGATTGGACTTGGACGCCCGTGGGCACTGGCTCGACGGACACCGTCTTCGCGTTGCAGAACTTCAACGACGAGTTGCCGCAGTTCTGGGATCGGGATGATCGCCCCGCCTCGCGACTTCGGCTGACGGTCAGCCCCGACTTCCTGCCCGGCGTCGACACGTTTGTGACGATCTACGACTCGGCCTTCCAGGTCGTTTACACCAACGATACGATCTCTCCGCCATTCCCCGATCCCTCCGGCGCGTTCGATCCGTCGATCCTGGGCACCGGGTTCGACGCGGGCGAACTGGTCATCGATATTGGCGATGGGCAGGAGTCGCAGTTCTGGGCCGGCGAGACGTACTACCTCGAGATCAGCTCGGTGGGCGGCAACGGCCGGTACAACATCTCGATGGTCACCGACGCGCTGCCGCCGGATACCGACGGCGACGGCACCTTCGACGATGTGATCGGCCAGTACTCCGAGCCGGTAGGCAACGATCTTGTTCGTGCCGAGTTCAACGACGCGCCCGAGATCGTGCTCGGCTCGACCGGCGCGGGCGACGGCCGCAACTTCCTCGGCCAGCCCGACGCGGCGTTCCAGATTCGCGGCTTCGATGTGACCCCCAGCGGCTTCGCTGTGACCCAGTACCAGGAACTGGGCGTGATCGAGAACATCGAAGACTTCGATATCTACTTCTTCCGCGCCCCGGATAATGGGATGACCGAGATCCGGCTGGCTACCCAGCAGATCACCGATGAGTTCGTCGAGGATATCGTTGACCTGAACGTCTTCCCGCCCGCGCTGGACCGTCGCATCGTCAACAAGACGTACGACAGCCCGCTGGACGGCAAGATCCGTGTGTTCAACAACGACCTCCAGCTCCTGGCCAGCAACAACGACAACGAGGGCTTCTCTGGTGTACGCCAGCAGCAGCCCATCGGCACGCTCGATCTGACCGGGGCCAACGCGGACTTCTTCTACGGCCTGGGCGACACCGAGATCGAGGGCCGCGTGTTCAACAACGTCGACCCGCGCGTGGTGGTGCCCACCGAGCGCGGCGAGGTGTACTTCATCGTGGTCGAGAGCGGCCAGCTCGACGGCTTCACGCAAGATCCCGATCTGGTCGATTGGCGTCGGGCTACCGGCTCGTACGAGTTGCTCATCAACAGCTCGCCCAACCTGGAGTTCGCCGACGACCACCAGGACTTCAGCCAGTTGCTCTTCGACTTCTATACCTACGACACGCCGCTGGCCATCGATGACCAGGGCAACGGCGAGATCCGCGGTGAGATCCGTACCCGCGCTGGTGGTGTGGAAGACAACGACGCCTTCTTTGCCTACGCGGTGGGCACCGGTGACATCACCGTGACCGTGGCTGCCGATGTTCCCACCGAGTTCCAGCCTCGCGTCACGATCTTCGACAGCAACGGCAACATCCGTGTGAACCCGACGGCGGCGTCTCGCACCGAGCCGGCCGAGGTCCAGTTCTTCGCCAACAAGGGCGATCGCTACATCATCCGCGTGGATGCCAATGTGGGCCAGCAGGGTCAATACTCCATCGATGTTGACGGTGCGGCCGCGGGGGACGACTACGCCGATGCACACCGTCCGATCGATGCCACGGAGATCGAGATCCTCGACTTCCTTGGCTTGGGCGAAATCTCTGGCGCCATCGATAACCCGGGTGATACCGATATCTTCCGCTTCACCACCCCGGGCTATGACGAGCTGACCATCGACGTCGATTCGACGAGCTTCGGCTTCGATCCCATTGTCCGCGTGTACGAGGTCAGCGAGGATCCTGCGGGCAACCAGATCTTCCTGCAGATCGCCTTCAACGACGACATCAACGCAGGCACGGTCGATGCCCGCGTGACCTTCCCGGTTACCGGCGCCGACCGCACCTCGACGACCACGATGCGGACGTACAACGACTACTACGTCGTTGTCGAGGGCGCCGATCAGCAGGGAAGCAGCGGCAGCTACGACCTGACCATCACCTCCACGCCCACCGACGATCACCCCGACGAGGGCGAGTTCGCGTTCGCCTCGCCGCTGAACGTTGCCCCGCTCACGGGCCGTGCGGAGCGTTCGGGCATCATCGAGACCTCGGACGACACCGACCTGTTCACCTTCATTGCGCCCGCCGGCGGCGAGGCGCTGCTCTCGGCCGTCAGCAACGAGTTGAGCACACTGCGACCCACCATCCGCGTGTTCGACTCGGAGTTCAACCCCGTCACCAACCTGGGCACTGGCACCGACGCGACCGTGGTGGGCCCCGACGCCATCTTCTCGGCGGCCAGCTTCCGCTTCGATGTGACCCGCTCGGCCCAGTACTATGTCCTGGTGGGCAGCGATGGCACCGGTAGCGTGACCACGGACACGGGCTCATACTCGCTCAACGCGACCACCCCGACCGCCGACGAGACGCCCAACGAGGGTGAGTTCGAGATCGCACGCGAGATCGGGCTCTCCACCGAGACCGGCGACGGCGAAGAGGCCGGGGTGATCGGCACCATCAACGATACCGACCTGTTCTTCTTCGATTCGATCGTCGATGCGTCGGCCACCCCGCAGGACCACACCGTGCGTGTGGATGCCTCGGGCGAGTCGGTGACCCCCGTGCTCAGCATCTTCGACGCCGGCACGAGCCTGCTCACGCAGATCGTCGACGGCGGTGCGGGCGACCTGGCCCCCGAGGCTGGCATCATCGAGTACGACATCTCGGTCATGGGCGACGCGGGCCAGCGGTTCTTCCTGCTGGTCGAGCTCGACGACTCGAGCATGTTCCCCACCGGCGCTTACACCATCTCGGTGGAAGGACCCATCCCGGACACCATCCCCACACCGGGCGATGACCACGCTAATCGCGGCCAGTTCAGCCAGGCCACCGTCGTCGAACTCGACCAGCGGACTGGCAACGGCGAGATCACCGGCCGCATCGCTCCATCGGCTGACAGCGATCTGTTCCGCATCAACCCGCTGGCCGGCGGCCAGACCTTCGTCCAGGTCGTCACCCCCAGCGGCGCCCTGCTCGATGTTGACCTGACCGTCTTTGAGCAGGCCGGCGGCGGCAGCACCCCGGTGCAGATCGCCCGCGATACGACCGGCTTCCAGGGTGTCAACGCGGCGGTCGACTTCGAGATCGCCGGCGCCGGCACGGCGTACTACCTGCTCGTCAGCGGTCTGAACTCGGCCACCGGCGAGTACACCCTGCGGATCGATACGCAGCCCGAAACGTTCTTCCTCTATTACCCCGAGGGCTTCGTCAACGACGACATCAGCGAGTTCGTCTCGCTGAACAACCCCAGCCAGAGCGAATCGGTCACCTACACCATCCGCCTGTTCTACGAGAACCCCGAGCTGGCCGACATGACCCTGGTCGAGAACCAGACGCTCGAGCCGAACAGCCGTGGTGGCGTCACCATCGCCGAGCGCGGAGAGTTTGTGTTCCCCGGTGTGCAGACCGACGAGCCCTACTCGATCGTGATCGAATCCAGTGGCCAGCTTGGCGCCACGCTCTCGCACTACGACTTCGATGGAGCCATCGGCGAGGCCTTCACGCCGGTGACCAGCGACACGTGGGCCTTTGGCCGTCTGGAGCGCAGCCCGGGCCAGGTCGAGTCCTTCCTGGTGTTCTTCAACCCCAACGAGCACGACGTGGTCGTCACGCTGACCGCCAACGTTGCTGGTTCGGACGTCCAGATCCAGCAGACTGTCGGGGCCGCCAGCCGTGGCGGGTGGGAGCTCGGCAGCCTTGGGCAGTTGCCCAATGGCGTGTTCGGCGCCACGCTCACAAGCGAGCCGGCCGATGGTTCGGTGACCGAGAGCATGGGCATCGTCGCCGCCTTGAGCCAGTATGACCTGGTCAATGGCGAGGCCTTCGGCGTGCTGGGTGACCCGACGGGTGGCGCGACGTTCAACGTCGTTCCGAGCTTCACCTCCGGTTCGGCCGTGACCGGCGAGTTGGTGCTGTACAACCCCGGTGACGCGGCCACCACGGTGACCATCACAAGTGATTACATCACCGCCCCGTTGCCCAGTGTGCAGGTGTCCCGAGAGGTCGGGGCAGGCCAGACGATCGTGCTCCGCGCGAGCGACCTGAGCTTGGCCGCCGACGTGGCCGCCGGGCTGACCATCGAGTCGACCCTGCCGCTGGCGGGCGTCGCGCTCGAGCGTCAGAACGGCGATGCCAACGCCATCGCCACGCAGAACACCGCCGCCTCGACCTGGTTCTTCGGCGACGCCTTCCTCAACAGTGAGGAGGCCGGCCTGACCTACTTCGAGACACTCAGCTTCTTCAATCCCACCAGCGAGTCGATCGCGGTTGAGATCACCCTGTTCTTCAACGACGGGACGACCGAGAACACCGTCCGCCAGGTCGGTGCCGGCAGCTTCAACAACCTCCGCCTCGACTCGTTCGCGCCGCTGCTCGATCGCCAGATGCTCAACTTCTTCTCCATCCAGGTGAGTTCGAACCTGCCGATCATCGCATCGCTGACGCATTACGACCTGATGCTCGATGGTGGCTGGACCAACGCCGGTGCGCCGCTCGGCCTGACCAACCCCTTGGAGCGCATCGTCACCTGATGATCGCCCCGAGCGGCAGCAGGTCGCATGAATGACAAACGCCCCCGGCCCGAGCCGGGGGCGTTGTCGTTCTGTACGCCGGTGGTCTCGCAGACTGTGGGACGGACCTGTTAGGGAATGGGGCGTCGAACGTCCCGGGGTCGTGACTTGGGCGGCTCGTTCTCCGGCTCGCCCTGGGAAATGGGAAACCCGGCGTCGGACCATTCCACGACGCCGCCGCCGAACAGACGCGTCTGGTCATAGCCCAGCACCAGCAGCCGCTTGGTCATCGCCCGGCCCGACAGGGCCCCGGGGCCCTCGGCATACACCACGATGTGCTCATAGCGCGCCAACCTGGGATCGACACCGCTCTGCCGCGCCAGGTCGGGCAGCGTGAGGTGCATGGCCCCGGGTAGCCGGGCGCCCTCGAAGGCCTCCCGGCGACGGGGATCCACCAGCATCAACAGCGGCTGGGTGGGGTCTTCCTGCTGCTCGAGCCACAGCAGGCGGAGTTCCGTCAGCGAGACGTTCTCGATATCGGCGTCGGTGATGCCGCTGTTGCACCCGCCCAGGCACGCGACCAAGGCCAGCCCGGCGATGCCGGGGGCTCGGCCCCACCGCCTCGTGACCGATTCCAGGTGGTTTAGCGCGATCATCGTGGGGGGCATCCTGTATCCTTGTCGTGGCTTTCGGTTCTCGCGGAAATATCGTACGAGGCAGGCACGTTATGCGACCATCGCTCGAATCGGCTCGCAACGGGAGGTCTTCTTGTCCTTCAACCCCGGAAACTGGATCGCCGCCCTGTCCATCGGCTTGCTCGCCCTGGCAACCAGCCATGCCAAGGCCCAGGATGCCGAAGACGTATCAGAGGTCTCACTCATTGCAGAGACCACACGGGTGTATCCGGGGCAGACGATCCTGCTCGGGCTTCGATTCGAGCTGAAGGACAAGTGGCACATTTACTGGCACGGCCGCAACGACACGGGCTTTGCTCCGATCGCCAACTGGGCGCTTCCCGAGGGCGTCACCGTTGGTCCGATGCTCTGGCCGGCGCCGCAAAGATACGAGTCTCCCGGCAATATCCTCGACCACGTGTACGAGGGGCAGCCCACGATCCTCGTGCCGCTCACGGTGGCAGCCGGGGCGCGTCCGGGGACATCGCTGAATATCTCCGGCGAGATCGAATGGCTGGTCTGCCGAGACATCTGCCTGCCAGGCTTCGGGCCGGTCTCGTTGAACCTAGAAGTTGTTCCACCGCCCCAGCAAGATGCGGGCGCCGACGATCCGCTTTCGTCCTCGGGCGATATCGGCCGTGCCGCGGCTCGCTTGCCCGAACCTGTGACTGCGGGTGATGCTCCCGAGGGGCTTCGATTGCAATGGAGCGACCGAGTGGTCACCGTGCAATACCCGGGCGCATCGTCGCTGGCCTTCTATCCGGCCATGGCATCCACCTCGCTCGTTTCCGCGTTCGAGGACGCGACGGCCGATGGCGACAGCCTGAGCCTGCGGCTGGCGTCGCGTGAACGCGACCTTTCCGATGAAGCGGAGCGAAGGCTGGTGGGCGTGCTCGAGGCGACGATGCAAGGCGACGAAAGCCGTTGGTACCTGATCAACTTCGGGGCCGACGGCTTCCGCACACCCGAGCAAACCGAACTGATCTCGCGAGTTCGCGAGCGCGTGGGGAATCGTTCCCAGCGTGGCGGATAACCGATTCACGCACAAGAACCGGTCGCTCTGGCGACCAGATGCACGAGAGGAGCCCGACATGAAATGGCTGAAACGCAACGGCAAGGTGATGATGAGCACGGTCGCCGCGATCACCGCGGCCACGAGCCTTTCGGTGGCCCTGGCCGGCCAGGACGGCAACATGAACGGCCAGTCGGCCAAGCAGGGCGTCACGGCGGGGGAGAAGGCCCCGATGTTTACCCTCAAGGATACCGAGGGCAAGGAGCACAGCCTGAAGGACGTGCTGGCTAAGGAAGACACGAAGGCGGTGGTCCTCGAGTGGTTCAACCCAGACTGCCCCTTCGTCAAGAAGCACCACCAGAACGCCAAGACCATGAAGGACCTGGCCAAGAAGTACAAGGACCAGGGTGTGGTTTGGATGGCCATCAACTCCAACTACCCCGGCTCGCAGGGCTCGGGCGTGGAGCGCAACAAGAAGGCTATCGAAGAGTACAAGATTGACTATCCCGTCCTGCTCGAGGACGACAATAAGGTCGCTCGCCAGTACGGAGCCAAGCGCACCCCCGAGATGTACGTCATCGGCAAGGACGGCATGATCGTCTACCACGGCGCCATCGACAGCGATCGCAGCGCTCGGAACATGGGCGAGATCAACTACGTCGACGATGCGCTCAAGGCCTATCTAGCCGGCGAGACCATCGCCACTTCGCGCACGCAGGCCTACGGATGCACCGTGAAGTATCGCGACTGATCAACTGTCGAAGCGAGCGACCGTTTCCAACATTCCCGGACCGGCGATAACACGCCGGGGCCGGGTTTCGGCTCAGGGCCGTCCCCCGATAGTCCGATCTATGATCCTCACATGGCCCAGATCCTCCCCCTTGCCTCCACCCTGTTCGATCTGCTGCTCGTGGTCGTCGGGTTCGGGCTCATCATCGTTATTCACGAACTGGGCCACTTCCTGGCGGCCCGCTGGGCGGGCATCCGCGTGTTCGCCTTCGCCGTGGGCTTCGGGCCGGCGATGCTCAGCTACCGTAAAGGGCTGGGCGTCCGGCGGGGCAGCAGCGAGCCCACCTACCGGGCCATGCTCGCCGATCGCGGGATTACGATCCACGACGAGCCGCCCACCGATGTCAGCCCCACCGAGTACCGGCTGAACTGGCTGCCATTCGGCGGGTATGTCAAGATGCTGGGCCAGGAGGACGCCAACCCTGGTGCCGTCAGCCACGCCCCCGACAGCTACCAGACGTGCCATCCCGCCAAGCGACTGGTTGTAATCTCGGCGGGTGTAGTGGCCAATGTCGTCCTCGCCGCCTTCATCTTCATGTTCGTGTTTATGGTGGGGCTCAAGACCGAGCCCCCACGCCTGGGCATGGTCGCCAGTGACGGCCCGGCCGCCGCAGCCCAGCCCAAAGACCCCGACATCGTCCAGGCGGGCCTCAAGCCTGGCGACACCGTGCTCAGTATCAACGGACGAGAGGCCCGGAGCTTCAACGATCTGATGCTGGCCACCGCCATGGCCAAGCCCGGCCGGCCCCTGGACGTAACCGTGCAGCGCGACGGCTTCGACCAGCCCCTGGCCTTTGAAGTGCAGCCCCGCAAGTCCGACCTGACCAACCTTCAGGACATCGGCATCATGCCCGCGCGTTCGACCCAGGTCTTTGACGATGGTGGCGACGCGCAGGGATACCAGCGCGTGATGCGTCAGATCGGTCTCGATGGCGTTCCGCCCGGTTCCTCGCTGGTGTCGGTGCGCACGGGCGACTCGGATCCGATCGCGATCAACGATTCCGGCGAACTGGTAGGCGTCTTTGCTGATTCCCAGGGCCGGCCGGTCACGCTCGTCTTCGAACACGAGGGGGCGGCCCATCGGGCCACGGTTGAGCCCAGGCCGTTGTTTCAGGAGGTGCTGGTGCCCATGCCCTCGGGCGTGGCTTCCCCGCAGACCCACCTCATCGGGCTCACGCCGGTAATGGCCGTGGCCGAGCTTTCAACTGATGCCCGCGGGTATCAACAGGGCTTGCGAACGGGCGACCTGTTCGCGCGGCTTGGTTCGCTCGAGTATCCCAGCGTGACCGCCGGCATTGCCGAGATCAAGCGGCACGCGGGCGGCGACATCCCGATCGTCGTAGTCCGGGATGGTTCCCAGATCGAGCTTACAGCGAGCGTGCAACGCGACGGAACGATCGGCTTCTACCCAGATCACGACCTTGGTTCGACCTGCTTGGCGCGTGTGCCGGCGGGCGCGGATATCCAACGGCCGGCGATCGATCGTGCCGGGTTGCGCGTCGAGTCCATCGCGAGCCGGGAGGTATCGAGCTTCGCCCAGATGCGTGAAGCCCTCATGCAGGCCACCGCCGATGCCTACGGCCGGGGCGATGGTGCGCGGGTCGAGATCCTGGTTCGTCTGCCATCGGCCGGGGACCGCCCGGGCGATGCGGTGGGCCGCACCATGGCCCTGACCGCCGAGGAAGTCCAGCAGTTGCACGACCTGGGGCACGGCCCGCCCACCGGGCTGCTGAGCATCTTCCGTCCGGCGGAGTTCCTGCTCAAGGCCGAGGGGCCCGTCGACGCGATCGGGGTGGGTCTGGCCGAGACCCACCGCGTTATGATGATGACCTACCTGACGTTCGCCCGTCTTTTCCAGGGAAGCGTGAAGGTGGAGCACCTGAAGGGGCCGGTGGGCATCGCCCACCTGGGCACGCGTGTGGCCGATCGCGGCATTATCTGGCTGCTGTTCTTCATGGCCCTCATCAGCGTGAACCTCGCTGTGGTCAACTTCCTGCCTCTGCCGATCGTGGACGGCGGGCAGTTCCTATTCATCCTGTTTGAATGGGTCCGGGGCAAGCCGGTGCCCGAGGCCGTGCAGAGCTTCGCCACCGTGGCGGGGCTGCTGCTCATCGGGGCGGCGTTCCTGCTGGTCACGTTCAACGACATCCGCAACGTGTTCACAGGGTTGTAGCCGGTGGAGCGTGTGTTCGGATTGTTCGTTCTGCTGGCTGTCGGTGGAGCATTGTACTGGCTCCTGCTTGTCTTCTTGACCGCGCGCACCCTGACCCGGCCCTCGAGGCAGACTTACGCGAGCGCCATCGCCCGTGGCCAGCCGGGTGACCCCAGCGAACTCGACCTCCCGCGCCAGTTCGAGGCGTGGACCATAAAGAGCCGGGGCCGGGATCTTGCCGTGTGGGATGTCGCCGGTGAGAAGCCCAATGGTCCGGTCGCGATTGTCACGCACGGCTGGAGCAGCGGTAAGGTCAACTCCATCCGCCGCCTGCCACACCTGGCGAGCCTGTGCTCTCGGGTGGTGTTCTGGGACATGCCGGGGCATGGCGAGAGCGGGGGCGTCTGCACGCTGGCCCTGCTCGAACCCGAGGATCTGCTGACGCTCATCGAACGCGTGGGCAACGAGCGGCCCATCGTGCTGTGCGGCGCCTCGATGGGCACCGGTGTTTCGATCGCCGCCGCGCTCAGGGCCGAGAGCGTGGCCCAGGTCATCGTGGAAGCGCCCTACCGGATGCCGGCCACGCCCGCGCGCAACGTCATGAGATTCCAGAACTCGCCCGTTCTGCTGAATCTTAAGCCCGCCCTGGCCTGCGTGGGCATCATGGCTTGCGGCCGCTGGACCGGCTCGGGACTCGAGCCCAGCGGTGGTCCGCCCTTCGACCGCGCCAAACTCGCCGCGGATCTTCCATGTCCACTCCTCGTCCTGCACGGCAACGCCGATCCCACGTGCCCCATCGAAGACGGCAGAGCCATCGCGGCCGCGTGCCCGAATGGCAGGTTCGTGGAGGTACCGGGCGGGACCCATCAGAATCTTTGGAAGGACGCTGCCTGCCGCGCCATCATGGAGCGTGAGTACACCGATGCATTTGCCGCCGCCAACCGATCGTGAGTCCCTCCGCGGGCTTGTGGGTGTGCTCGATCTAACCACGCTCGAGGGCACCGACACGGCCGAGCGTGTGCGTGATCTGTGCGCCAAGGGGCTGGATCCCCTTGGCGATGGCTCGGCGACGGTGGGGGCCATATGCGTCTACCCAACTATGGCGCCGGTTGCCGCCGAAGCGCTTGCGGGTTCATCGGTCCAAGTCGCGTCCGTTGCCGGCGCATTTCCCAGCGGTATGAGTCCGCTGCACCTCCGCGTGGCCGAGGCGGCGTGGGTCGTCGAACAGGGCGCCACCGAGGTCGACATGGTCATCAGCCGGGGCGAGTTCCTGGCCGGCCGGACCGAGCGCGTTGCCGAAGAGGTCCGAGAGATCCGTGCGGCCATCGGTGATGCGTCGTTGAAAGTCATCCTCGAGACCGGCGAACTCAAGACCGAGGCGAACATCCGCGCCGCGAGCGAACTGGTCGTGCCGTTGCTCAAGGACGCCGACTTCATCAAGACCAGCACCGGAAAGATCCAGCCCGCCGCGACGCTCGAAGCCACCGGCATCATGCTCGGCGTGCTAGAAGAATGCTGGCGTTCGGGCGGGCCGAGGGTTGGGCTCAAGCCCGCCGGCGGCGTGCGCACGGCCGGGGACGCGGTGGCGTACTGGACTCAGGCGAGCGAGATCATGATTGGCCACGCTGAATGGGCGCACCCCAACCCACGATACTTCCGCATCGGCGCGTCGAGTTTGCTCTCTTCGCTGGTCGAGGCGATCGGTCAGGGGCCCAGGTAGCGTTCGATCAACTCGGCCCAGTCCTCGCCGCTGGTTTCGGCGAGGATGGCCCGGTTGATGGCCTCGCGGTTTTCGCTGCCCTCGGGCAGGGCCATGCCGTAGCTCTGGGGCGCGAAGGTCGCCTCGAGCACCGTGAGGTCGTTGCGGTCCTGCACCAGCGATTGGAGCACCGGGGCATCGTGCACCACGGCGTCGACATCGCCATTGGCGAGCAATCGCAACGCGTCCTCGACCGATGCGACCTCGTTCGGGCGCACGCCCGCATCGTTGAGATACTCCACGGCCGTCGTGCCTTGTGGCGCCGCGACGCGCACGCCTGGTAGGTCTTGCGGCCCGCGGACCTTGCCGTCCAGTGCGCCCACGGTGATCGCGCTGGCGATACCGCCGGTGAATGCCGCGATGATAATGATGCTCGTGAACATCCACACCAACGCCACCACGCGGCCTGGGAACGTCACCGGCGCCTTGTCGCCGTAGCCCACGGTTGTCATCGTCACCGCGCTCCACCAGAAGCCGTCCCCCAGGCCCCTCACCCCCTTGGGGAACTGCTCGGCGTTCGCCTTGCGCTCGAAGAGCCACATCAGAAGCCCACTGACAAGCAGCACCAGACCCAGGGCGCCGACCGCCTGGAGGAAGGCAAGACTCAGAAGGCCCCGCACGATGGAGAGCGGTCCCGAGCCGGCGCCGCCCCCGGTGCTGACGGCGATGCCCAAGCCTGTGTTGTAATAGGCGTGCGTGAAGTCCATCTCCCCCTCGCGCTCACGCGAGATCGTGAGCGCCGCGATCGCCACGTCGGACTCGCCGTTGCGCACCGAGTCGAGCGCCTCGCGCAGGCTGGTGGTGTGCCACTCGGTCCGCACGCCCAGCCGGTCGGCCACGCGGTTCCAGAGTTCCACGTCGATGCCCGACAGCCCGGCCCGGCCATCCTCGATTACGAAGGGCGGGGTGGGCGTCGTCGAGACGCGGAGTGTCCGGGGGCTGGCGTCCGCTGGTTCCTGCGCACCCACCAATGGCGAGCATGACCAGAGAATAAGAACGGCGGCAATCGTCAGAAAGCGCATCATGCCACGGTACGACGCGACCGGCGGGGAAGCCACCACGCCGGCAGGGGCGTTGGTGATCACCCCTCGTCGCGTGGGGCGACCACCACCCGGCGGCGGAGGTCGGGCACCATGATGCCGCCGGGCTCCTCGACCGTGACGGCGAACAGGGCCACGCGGCCGAGGTCCAGCGCGGGATCGATGGGGACGATGACCTCGCCCTGGGCCGTCGCGTTGAACACGCCGCCGCTGACCTTCTGCTCCATGCCGCGATCGTCGATCACCCAGACCTGGTACTGCTCCACGTCGGGGTCGTTCACGTCCAGGCCGACGAAGCGCAGGTAGCCCTGCTCCAGCTCGTCGTTCCACACCACGTCGCCGGTCACGTCCTGCTGCACGGCCGGCGCATCGGGCAGGTCGAACGGGCTCCACGCCAGACGCACGGTGCCGGGCACCTCCAGCAGCTTCTGGCGATTCGCGGCCAGCGTGGCCGGATCGACGGGCTCCTCGTATCGCGCGATGCGCAGCTCGGCTTCCTCCAGGTCACCCGTCACGGTCGCCAGGCGCTCGGCCAGTTGCAGGCGCTCCTCGTCGGCGGCGGCCAGGGCCTGCTGCGCTTCGTCGAGCTCACCCGTGCGCTGCTCGAGCTGCTGGCGGACCGATGCCAGGAACCGCTGGTTCTGCTCGGCCTGCTTCGTGGCCTCGGCCAGTTGCGTCTCCAGCTCGGAGATCCGCGAGTTTTTGCCCTCCAGGTGCACCGTCAGCACGGCCAGGCCGATGCCCGCGCCGACCATCAGCACCGCGGCGACGCCCAGCAGCGCGAGCGGCGTCCTGCGGCTGGGCATGCGGATCGGCTCGTTGGCTTGTTCGGTGTTGCGATCGAGCATGGCCGTCTTCCCCTGCGCCTCGATGAGGGCGACCAGCGGGTCGGGCATGCGCTCGTCCCCGGCCATGCTCGCGTGCACCAGGGCCTCCATCGATTCATCCTCGGTGGGGCGCTCGAATGCGGTCTCGCGCTGGGCTCGCTTGTCGCTCATGACGAGGCCCCCCCTGCCGGGGCCGGCCCGTGCGCAGCCCCGCTCGATGCCCCACTGGACGATGGACGCTCCCCGCCGCGGACGTCCTCACGAACCCGGGCCAACCCACGGCGGATGTGGCTCTTGACCGTCCCCAGCGGCACGCCGGTCGCGGCGGAGATCTGTTCGTGCGTGTGCCCCGAAACGATGAACAATCGCAGCACCATTCTTTGCGGCTGGGGCAGGCTTTCCAGGGCCCGGGCCGCCTTCCGGACGTCCTCGGCGTCGCTGGTGAGCCCCGGCAGCGGCTTCCCGTCGATCTGGCTGTCCAGGTGCTGGGCTTCGACGGCCGATGCGTGCGAGCCCCCGCGGCGGCGCAGCCGATCCACCACGCGCCGGCGCGCGATCACGGCGATGAAGGCCTTCTCGCTTCCCTTGGCCGGGTCATATCGCGCCGCGTCCTTCCAGATCGACGCGAAGACGTCCTGGACGATCTCCTCGGCGTCGTGCTGCTGCTGGCTCCCGGGGAATCGGGCCCGCACGATGCTCCACACCAGCCCGCCGTCGGCGTCGATCAGCGGCCGCACCGCCGACGCGTCGCCCTCGCCGATGCGCACCAGCAGCGTGCCGGCGTCGCCGCGCGTCGCCGTGGGTTCGACGGATTGGTGCAGCGGCCGACTGCCTGGCATCGCGGGAGTGTACGGCCAGCCGGGAAGTTTTTCGCCCACCGGGTGCATCGCGCCCGGCCCGAGGCGCGAAACGGGGGACGAGCACGCAAGAGAGAGAACCCCCAGCACAAGAGGAGCTCCACCCATGCGATCCACGCACAGCTATCCGTCCATCCTGGCCATCGCCGCCCTGGCCGCCAGCGCCCAGGCCCAGCTCACCTACGGCCTGACCGACACCCAGTCGCTGGTCACCTTCGACGCCGCCAGCCCCGGCACGATCCAGGGCGGATCGTTCCTCAGCGGCCTGGCCAGCGGCGAGCGCGCCATCGGCATCGACTTCCGCCCGGCCACCGGCGAGCTGTTCGCCCTGGGCAGCCAGAACAACCTCTACACCGTGAACCCCGGCACCGGCGCCGCCACGCGCGTCGGCTCGGGCTTCAGTGATGGCCTGGACGGCTCGAGCTTCGGCTTCGACTTCAACCCCACGATCGACCGCATCCGCGTGGTCAGCGACGCCGACCAGAACCTTGTCCTGAACCCCATCACCGGGGGCAGCACCATGGTGACCGACCTCTTCTATCGCGCCGGCGACGCCAACGAGGGCGCCGACCCCAACGTCGCCGGCTCGGCCTACACCAACTCGGTCGCGGGCGCGACCACCACGCAGCTCTACGGCATCGACACGGGCCTGGACATCCTCGTGCGTCAGGACAACAGCGCCGGCACGCTCGACACGGTGGGCGCGCTGGGCGTGGACCTGACCGACGTGGTCGGCTTCGACATCGACGGCAGCACCAATATGGCCTACGCCGCCGTGCAGGACACCGCCCTGGGCCGCTCGACGTTCTGGTCAATCGACCTGGACACCGGCGCGGCCACGCAGATCGGCGAGGTGGGCGGCGGCGCGCTCGTGGGCTCGATCGCCATCGTCCCCGCGCCCGGCACGCTGGCCATGCTCGGCCTGGCCGGCGCGTTCGCGACACGCCGGCGACGCTGATCGGGCTTTTTGCTTGCCGGCGGCGCCGGCGCTTGTAGCTTCGTCATGAGAGCGCCGCCCCGCCCGCGCGGGGCGGCAAACCACGCATCGAAGGAGGAACCCATGCGTCCCATCCACGCCATCACCATCGCGGCCGGGATCGGCCTGTCGTCCACGCTGGCCAGCGCCCAGCTGCTCGAGTACGACTTCGTCATCAACGTCGAGCAGACCGTGCCCCGGGCCGACGTCGGCGCGGCCACGCCATCGGGCACCGGCTTGGTCACGCTCGACCTGGCCACCAACGAGCTGACCTGGGACATCGCCTACCAGGGCCTGACCGGCGACATCGTCGATCCGGGGGCCCACTTCCACGGGCCCGCCGACTTTGGCGAGACCGCCGGGGTCGAGGTCTTCTTCGCCGGCGGGCCCAGCGGGGTGCCCCTGCCCCAGCCGGCCAGCGGCCGGCTCATGGGCTCGACCATGCTCACCGCCGACCAGGCCCGCGACGTCCAGGCCGGCCTGTGGTACGTCAACATCCACACCGCCATGAACCCCTCGGGCGAGATCCGCGGCCAGGTCATCCCCGCCCCGGCGAGCGCCGCGGTGCTCGGCCTGGCCGGGCTGACCGCCCTGCGCCGCCGGCGCTAGGGCCCGGGCCCGGCGATCCGCGGCCCTGATCGGCTCGAGGTCGCGGGGTTTCCCGGATATTTCCGCCCGATTGGGCGTCCAGAGCCCAGCGAACCGCCCCCGATCGCCCCCGATCGGGGGTTTTTCGCCTCTTCTGGGGGTTTTTTCGTCCCCGATCGGGCCGGGATCGTCGCGATTTGGCGGCCGACCATCGAGAGTCACGGCGCAACCCTCGATGGTCAGCGGCCAACGGTCGACGTTCGGCGGCCGATCATCGTGGATCACGGCGCGATTCACGATGATCGCGGTGCGAATCGCGACGCTCGGGCCCGGATCGTCGTGGATCACGGCCCGATCCACGACGCCCGGCTCCTGATCCACGACGCCCGGGACGTAATCCACGACGCCCAACTCCTGATCCACGACGCTCAGCGCCCGATCCACGACGCCCCGAGGCCCGGCCAGGCCACCCCCCGGCCCGATTCCACGGCGGCGTGTCGGTTCCGCGACGCCTCGCGGCCCGCCGGGGTGCACGCAGAGTCGAGTTGCCCGACCCCGATTTGGCGTCAAGATTCCCTATGGCCCTGCGGGATGGCCCGGATCGGCGAGCGATCGCGCGCGGGGCCGCGCTGCGAGAACACAGGAGGCCTCCCCATGCCACGGCAGAAGCTCCACGCGAACCCCGCCGCGATCGCCATCGCCGCCGGCCTGGCCCTGTCGGCCGCGCTCACCATCCCCGCGTGCCAGCGCGGCGGCGCCGCCGCCGACCGCCCGCCAGCGCCGCCGCGCTCGCTCCCACGCCGACGCTGTACGACGGCTTCGGCGGCTACCACCGCGACGTCAGCACCGACGCGCCGGACGCACAGCACTGGTTCGACCAGGGCCTGCAGTTGCTCTACGGCTTCAACCACGACGAGGCGATCCGCAGCTTCCGCCGCGCCGCCGAGATCGACCCGGACCTGGCCATGGCCCACTGGGGCGAGGCCTACGCGCTGGGCCTGCACATCAACAACCCGGAGATGGGCGAGCAGCAGAGCGAGGAGGCGTACGCCGCCGCGCAGCGGGCGCTCGCGAAGATCGACCACGCCTCGCCCGTCGAGGCCGCGCTCATCCGCGCGGTCGCGCAGCGCTACGCGATGCCCGTGCCCGAGGATCGCACGCCCCTGGACGAGGCCTACGCCGCCGCGATGGAGCAGGTCTGGAAGCAGTACCCGGACGACGCCGACGTGGGCGCGCTCTTCGCCGAGAGCCTGATGAACCTGCAGCCGTGGGACCTGTGGGAAAAGGACGGCACGCCGAAGGGCCGCACGCTCGATGTGGTTGCCACGCTCGAGCGCGTGCTCGAGATCGACGAGAACCATCCGGGCGCGAACCACTTCTACATCCACACGGTCGAGGCGTCCAACGAGCCAGAGCGCGGCGTGGCGTCCGCCGACCGCCTCCGCACGCTCGTGCCCGGCAGCGGGCACCTGGTGCACATGCCCGCGCACATCTATGCGCGCGTCGGCCGGTGGGCCGAGGCCAGCGACGCCAACGTCGCGGCGATCAAGGCAGACCGCGCGTACTTCGCCAAGGCCCCCGAGCCGGAGTTCTACGCCCTGTATTTTATTCATAACATCCACTCCCTCTCGTGGAGCGCGATGATGGAGGGGCGGTACGAGACGGCCATGGCCGCCGCCCGCGAGCTGGAGCGCGACATCCCGCAGAGCTTCCTGCGCGAATGGACGTTCATCGCCGACGGCTTCATGCCCGTGACCTACCACGCGATGATCCGCTTCGGCAAGTGGGAGGACATCCTGCAGGAGGAGCGGCCCGAGGACTACCGCCGCCTGAGCCTGTCGCTGTGGCACTACGCCCGCGGCATCGCGCTGGCAAACACGCAGCGGGTCAGCGAGGCGCGCGATGAGCTCGCCGCGTTCGAGGAAGTCGCCGCGAGTGTTCCCGAGGACTGGGTGGTGGGCAACAGCCCGGCCGCCGACGTGCTCGCCGTCGCGCGGCACATGCTCAAGGGCGAGATCGCCTTCAAGGCCGGCAATCCCGACGAGGCGTTCGCGCTCCTGCGTCGCGGCGTTGCGCTCGAAGACCAGCTGAGCTACGACGAGCCGCCGGACTGGATGCAGCCGGTCCGCCACGCCCTGGGCGCGCTGCTCATGGCCGAGGGGCGGCACGAGGAGGCCAAGGCCGTCTACCTGGAGGACCTGAAGAAGTATCCCGAGAACGGGTGGGCCCTGCTCGGATTGAGCAAGGCCATGGACGCCGCCGGCGAGGACACGGCCGCGGTGGACGCCCGCCGCGCGAGGGTGTGGGCTCGCGCCGACGTGGCGCCCGTCGCCTCGTGCTACTGCCACCCCGACGCGAGCTAGCGGGCCGCTACAGTCCGCCATGGACCCAGGCGACGCGCAGCCCTCCATCACCGACCGCCTGGCCGCCGATCGCACCCGCCTGGCCAACGAGCGCACGCTGCTGGCCTACGTGCGCACGGCCCTGGGCATGCTGGTGGTGGGGGGCTCGCTGCTGAAGTTCTTCGACGGCTCGCTGACCAACATGCTGGGCGGGGCCTTCCTGCTGGCCGGC